>NZ_LPVS01000095.1:0-75705 GCF_014843905.1 Mesorhizobium silamurunense
CAGGCATCTCAAGCGCTCGCAGGCCGAGCGCGACGCGCAGCAGCGCCAGGCAGCCAGAACCAAGCAGGTCCTTGCCGCGGCCGGCTTGCCGGTGATGGAATCCTCCACCCATATCGTGCCGGTGCTGGTCGGCGATCCCGAGCTCTGCAAGATGGCGAGCGACCGCCTGCTCGGCGTGCACGGCATCTACATCCAGCCGATCAACTATGCGACCGTGCCACGCGGCACCGAGCGGCTGCGCATCACGCCGACGCCGTTCCATTCGGACGCGCTGATCGCCGAACTGCAGGACGCGCTGGTCGAGACCTGGGACGCGCTCGGCATCCCCTATGCCGCCTCCGGGCGCCCTGCGGTGGCCAAGAGCGACCGCATCATTCCGCTGCTGGTGCCGAAGTCAGGCGGGTGAGAGCGGAATCTACCAGGCGGGCCACAAAGACCGCGTCGTCCGCGAAGTTTCGCGCTGATGCCAAGACGCTCGGATGGGAGTTGAGCTCTTGGTCCGAGCCGTTACTGGAGCCGAGTATCCGTCAGCGGCCGCCGAAGACTGCAACAGAAATATTGGCTCGTCGCCAAACTCTCGTGTCAGAAGCTTGGCATTTATGGGCAGATCGAAAACTTATCAGCAGAGCCAGTTACTTGAATAGTAGTCGTGATGGCCCTGGTGCGCGGACGTTCAGAAGCGGACTCGGGGCTCGCTGTATGCATCGACATGATCTGACCCAATGCGAAGTTCGACCTTCGGTGCACAGGCGACCGCGATCTGTCGCGAACGAATCGGACAACAACGCGACGCCTGACGGACGCTGCACCAAACTCGCCAGCATTCCAATCCAGCGCCATGCGGGCCGTCGCGGTACCCGCCGATTTTTAGACCGAAATGTTTCAACTTCGGTGCCGAGGGCGCTGCGGCGGCTGGAGTGAAACCCTACGCTTTTCGCGGTCTCGCATTGACGACTATGGAGGCCGAGCCAGGTTCGACGCGGCCCACAAGTCTGGCCGAGGGGTAACCTGCCGCGATAATCTTGTCGACGAGCGCCGCGGCGCTGTCCCCCTCGCAGGCAACCAACAACCCCCCCGAAGTCTGTGGATCGGTAAGAAGATGGCGTCGCCACTCCGGCATATCCGGCGGCAGGAGCACTGCATCGCCATAGCTCGACCAGTTGCGCCGCGACGCGCCGGTGACGAAACCGCGCTCCGCGAGCACTGCCGCTTCCTCAAAGACGGGAACGTCGTGGTCGCAAATGACGAACGTGCAGCCGGAGCCGCGCGCCATCTCAAGGGCGTGTCCGAGCAGGCCGAAGCCGGTCACATCGGTGATAGCGTGGACGCACGCATCCCGCGCGAGATCCGAACCAACCCGGTTGAGAAGGGTTGTCGAAGCGATCATCTCTTCGTAGCCGTCAGGCGACAACGTCTGCTTCTTGATGGCCGCTGAATAGACCCCGACGCCGAGCCCCTTGGTCAGGATCAGCGCATCTCCCGGCTGGGCTCCCGAATTGCGCCGGATGTCCGCTGGCCGGCAGGTGCCGATCACGGCAAGCCCGTAGATCGGCTCCGGTGAATCGATCGAATGGCCGCCCGCTATCGGTATCCCTGCCGAAGCGCAGATGTCGCGGCCGCCTTTCAGGATTTCCCGGACCATGTGCGTCGGCAATTTCTCGATCGGCATTCCGACGATTGCCAAGGCCATGATCGGCAGCCCGCCCATTGCATAGACGTCGGAGAGCGCATTGGCCGCGGCGATCCGGCCGAAATCGTATGGATCGTCCACCATCGGCATGAAGAAATCGGTGGTCGCAATCACGCAGGTCGTGTCGTCGATCTGCCAGACGGCGGCATCATCCCCGGTTTCGGTACCGACAAGGAGCTGCCTGAAGGGGCCAGGTTCCGCCTGCTCGGCAAGAAGCTGCTGGAGGACGGACGGCGCCAGCTTGCAACCACAACCGCCGCCATGAGCAAGGCTGGTCAGGCGCAGAGGAGCTTCGGTGATATCGCCCCGCAACGCGGGAGCCGTTTCCAAGACCACGCGATACTGTAGGACCACGTTCCGAAAAGCGTCAATCGCATTTTCCTGCGCGAAACATTTGCCGACTTCGATCTGCGCTCTAAGTGTTTGACATTGCGCCAATTCGGCTCAAAATGGCGTCAGTATTCCTTGGTTCTGGATGCCCCATGGGCATGGAATTCGGGAGGAAATCCAGATGAATGTTGAACTCTCACGGCGCGCGTTCCTGCAGGCGGCAGGCGCGGGTCTCGCCGGCACGGCGATCGGAGCCCTCGGCTTCGGCGACATCGAGGCCGCATACGCGGTGGCCATACGGCCCTTCAAGCTCGCAACCACGGTCGAGACGCGCAACACCTGCCCCTACTGCTCGGTGGCCTGCGGCATCATCATGTATTCGAAGGGCGATCTTAGAAAGGGCGAGCAGGCCGACATCACCCATATCGAGGGCGATACCGACCACCCGACCAATCGCGGCACCTTGTGCCCCAAGGGGTCGGCTTTGCTCGGCTTCGTGAAATCTCCGACCCGCCTGCAGCATCCGATGGTCCGCAAACCCGGGTCCGACAAGTTCGAGCCGATAAGCTGGGAAAACGCGCTTGGCCGCATCGCCCGCCTGATGAAGGACGATCGCGACAAGAACTTCGTCGCGAGGAACAATGACGGCGTGACGGTCAACCGGTGGATCACCACAGGCTTTCTCGCTGCCTCGGCTTCGACCAATGAAACCGCGTTCGCGACCTACAAGGTGGTGCGCAGCGCCGGAATGCTGGTGTTCGACAACCAGGCGCGTGTCTGACACGGCCCAACGGTGGCGAGTCTCGCCCCAACATTCGGCCGCGGCGCAATGACCAATTCCTGGACGGACATCAGGAATACGGATCTTGTTGTAATCATGGGCGGCAATGCCGCGGAAGCGCATCCTTGCGGCTTCAAATGGGTCACGGAAGCGAAGGCCAACCGCGGCGCCAAGCTTATCGTCATCGACCCGCGATTCACGCGCTCGGCTTCGGTGTCGGATCTTTACGCGCCGATCCGCCAGGGAACTGACATCGCCTTCCTGCTCGGCCTGATTAACTACTGCATCCAGAAAGACAAGGTGCAATGGGACTATGTGAAGGCGTTCACGAACGCGACCTATGTCGTCAAGCAGGGCTTCACATATCAGGACGGCCTCTTCTCCGGCTATGATGAGGCGAAGCGGGACTATGACAAATCCAGTTGGGATTATGACATAGGTCCGGATGGCTTTGCGGTTGTCGACGAGACACTGGCGAATCCCCGCTGCGTCTGGAATCTGCTCAAGAAGCATGTCGCGGTCTATACACCTGAGATGGTCGAGCGCATCTGCGGCACGCCCAAGGACCGCTTCCTGAAGGTAGCCGCGATGGTCGCGGAAACCTCTTCGCCGACCAAGGCGATGACGTCGATGTACGCGCTCGGCTGGACCCAACACTCGAAGGGCTCGCAGAACATCCGCGCCATGGCGATGCTGCAGCTTGTTCTCGGCAATATCGGGATACGCGGCGGTGGCATGAACGCGCTGCGCGGCCACTCCAACATCCAGGGGCTCACCGATCTCGGGCTGATGTCGAACCTGCTACCCGGCTATCTCACGCTGCCAACGCAGAAGGAGCCGGATCTGGCAGCCTACATGTCGACCCGCGGCTTCAAGCCGTTGCGGCCGAACCAGATGAGCTACTGGCAGAATTACAGAAAGTTCTTTGTCAGCTTCCAGAAGTCGATGTGGGGAAGCGCGGCGACCCCGCAGAACGACTTCGCCTATGACTATCTGCCGAAGCTCGACGTGCCGGGCTACGATCTGCTGCGCGCTTTCGAGCTGATGCACCAAGGCAAGATGAACGGCTATTTCTG
Source organism: Mesorhizobium silamurunense (assembly GCF_014843905.1). Lineage (NCBI taxonomy): Bacteria > Pseudomonadati > Pseudomonadota > Alphaproteobacteria > Hyphomicrobiales > Phyllobacteriaceae > Mesorhizobium > Mesorhizobium silamurunense. The sequence goes on from NZ_LPVS01000095.1 coordinate 3,878, forward strand.
CCAGGGCTTCAACCCGCTGCAGGCGGCCCCGAACAAGAAGAAGGTGATCGAATCCCTCTCGAAGCTCAAATTCCTCGTCATCATGGATCCATTGGACACGGAGACGGGGCGGTTCTGGGAGAACCATGGGCCGTACAACGATGTCGATCCGTCGCAGATCCAGACGGAGGTCTACCAGCTGCCTTCAACCTGCTTCGCCGAGGACGACGGCTCGCTGGTCAATTCCGGGCGCTGGCTGCAGTGGCATTGGGCCGGTGGCACGCCCCCCGGCGAAGCCAAGCGCGATACGTGGATCATGGCGCAGCTCTATCTGCGCCTGAAGGAGCTCTACACCAAGGAAGGCGGCGCCTTCCCCGATCCGATCGTCAAGCTCAACTGGCCTTATGCCGATCCCGGCGATCCGAAGGCCGAGGAGCTTGCCCAGGAGATCAACGGCAGGGCGCTTGCCAGGGTGACCGACACGGCCGACCCGACGAAGGTGCTGGCCGAGGCCGGCAAGCTGCTGCCGGCCTTTGCCGCGCTGCGTGACGACGGCTCGACCGCCTGCGGCTGCTGGATCTATTCCGGCTGCTTCAACGAGAACGGCAACAACATGGCCCGGCGCGATACGACCGATCCGGACGACGCCGGCTTCTATTCGAAATGGGCGTTCTCATGGCCCGCCAACCGCCGCATCCTCTACAACAGGGCGTCGGCTGACCTCACCGGAAAACCTTGGGATCCAAGCCGCAAAGTGATCGAATGGGATGGCGCCAAGTGGTCGGGTTACGACGTGCCCGACATTGTGCCTACTGCCAAGCCCGATCAGGTCGGTCCGTTCATCATGAACCCGGAAGGCGTCTCGCGTCTCTTTACCCGAGGCATGATGCGCGACGGACCATTCCCCGCGCACTACGAGCCGTTCGAGTCGCCGATCGTCAATCCGGTCGCGCCGAAAGTCCGCGGCAATCCGGCCGCTCGTGTATTCGAGGGCGACATGGCCCAGTTTGCCGAAGCGGCTTCCAAGGACTTCCCCTATGCGGCGACCTCCTACAGGCTGACCGAGCATTTCCACTTCTGGACCAAGCACGTCATCGTCAATGCGGTGATGCAGCCGGAATTCTTCGTGGAGATTTCGGAACAGCTGGCGGCCGAGAAGGGCATCACCAAGGGCGGCTGGGTCCGCGTCTGGTCGAAGCGCGGTTCGGTTGTGGCGAAGGCCATGGTGACCAAGCGGATCAAGCCGCTTACCTGCGATGGCAAGACCATTCACATCGTCGGGATTCCGCTGCACTGGGGCTTCACTGGAGCGGCGAAGAAAGGCTTCGGCCCGAACATGCTCACTCCCTTTGTCGGCGACGCCAATATCGAGACGCCCGAGTACAAGGCGTTCCTGGTCAATATCGAGCCCGCACCGGGCCCGGTGGCATAGGAGGGGCAAGCGATGTTTCCTCCTCTTCCCAATCCTTCGACGACGCAGACGGCGCCGCGTTTTTCCGAGAAGGACCTCATCCGCCGCTCGGCGTCGACCGTGCCTGCCCCCGAGCAGCAGTTGACGGAAGTCGCCAAGCTCATCGATGTCTCCAAATGCATCGGCTGCAAGGCGTGCCAGACGGCCTGCATCGAGTGGAACGACACGCACCCGGAGGTCGGCGTCTTCGCCGGTGCCTTCGAAAATCCTCCCGACCTGACGCCCGACATGTTCACGCTGATGCGCTACAGCGAATGGGACAACCCCGAAACCAACGAGCTCGAATGGCTGATCAGGAAGGACGGCTGCATGCACTGCGCCGACCCCGGTTGCCTGAAGGCCTGTCCGGCGCCGGGCGCCATCGTGCAGTATTCGAACGGCATTGTCGATTTCGTCCACGAGAACTGCATCGGCTGCGGCTACTGCATCAAGGGGTGCCCGTTCAACATCCCGCGCATCTCCAAGGTCGACCACACGGCCTATAAATGCACGCTTTGCTCAGACCGCGTCGCGGTCGGCCAGGGCCCGGCCTGCGCCAAGGCCTGTCCAACTCAGGCGATCGTGTTCGGCACCAAGGATGAGATGAAGGGCTGGGCCGCAAAGCGTGTGGAGGATCTGAAGTCGCGCGGTTTCGCCAATGCCGGCCTCTATGATCCGCCGGGCGTCGGAGGAACGCATGTGATGTATGTGCTCCATCATGCCGACCAGCCGGAACTCTACTCGGGCCTGCCGAAGGACCCGAGGATCAGTCCGCTCGTGGAGGCGTGGAAAGGTGTGACCAAATATGCGGGCCTCACGGTCTTGGGCGTGGCAGCCGGCGTCGGCTTGCTCCATCATCTGATCATGGGACCGAACAGGGTAACCGAGGCGGATGAGGAGCACGCCGAAGAGTTGACGGAAGGCGACAGCCATGCCCGCCGATGACCTGAAGCCAAACGAACAGATACATCCCGGCAAGCCAGTTATCGTGGACCGCTACACAGTCGGGGCGCGGATCAACCACTGGATCACGGCGGCTAGCCTGATCCTGCTCGCCCTGTCCGGCCTCGCGATGTTTCACCCGAGCCTGTTCTTCCTGTCGCGCCTTTTCGGCGGGGGTCAATTCACGCGCTTCATCCATCCATGGATCGGCGTCGTGCTCTTCTTCAGCTTCCTTGGGCTTTTCCTTCGGTTCTGGAAGGCCAACCTGTGGAGACGCGATGACGGAACGTGGCTCGCGCGTTTCCGTGACGTGTTGGCCAATCACGAGGACAATGTCCCCGAGGTCGGCAAGTACAATGCCGGCCAGAAACTCGTCTTCTGGTCAATGTCGGTGTTGATTGTGATCCTGATCTCCAGCGGACTGGTGGCATGGGATCAATATTTCTCCCAGTATACGACAATCGATCAGAAGCGCGTGGCCATACTTGTCCACTCCATCGCTGCGGTGGTGATCATCGGCGTCTGGATCGTCCATTTCTACTCGGCCATTTGGGTGCGTGGCACCATTTCCGCCATGACCCGCGGACGGGTGACTGGCGGTTGGGCCTGGCGGCATCATCGCAAATGGCTGCGGGAGCTCGTCACCAGATCGAGCAAGGGAACGGGATCGTCGGGGTCGAAGCCCGCCGAATAGAGCGGGTGCTGGCGGGATGACTTTTGCGCCCTAGTTTTTGTGTTTGCGCATGATTGTGTGCGCCGGTCAGGCACCACGTGGCCCGTGCGGTTCGTGAGGTTCGAATGCCAAGACAGATCATTTCGGCCGGTTCCGACCCCACCGCCATTGGCGAAGTCTCCGCTCCTCCTTTTGCCCGCCTTCCTGAGCCTATGCTTCTGTTCTGTCGCCGCGCTGAGCGGTGGAACGCGCTGGCGGCAGGCCATGACCTGGGTCCCTATCTTCGCTTTCTTGCCGCTCTCGCCGATGTCCAGCACCGCATCCAGGAAGGCTTGGCGGAGCCGGAGATGCCTGATGCCGCAGCACGCGAGCGTGCGCGCAGCTTTGGAATGCCGCCGCTCGACCGCGGCAACCTCGCGCTCGACAGGGCCGCCGAAACACTCGACCGCCTGGTCGTCGCGGCGTCGGAGATCAAGAAGACGGTCGCCGCGACCGATGCGCTGGACCGTTTGAAGCAGGCTACTCCGGCGAAGCGCGCTGGCATGGTGCGCAATGTGCTCGCCGACGCGATTCCGATGGAGGCGCTCGCCGAGCACATCTACGTCGCGGCCGCGCTGCAGGTTCACTTCGCCCGTCTCGCCGCCCGCCTCGATGCCCGCGCGCTGGTGCCGGTAGGCGACGGCGCATGTCCCGCCTGCGGCAGCCCGCCGACATCCTCGATCATCGTCGGCTGGCAGGGCGCGCACGGGGCGCGGTTCTGCGCGTGCTCGCTGTGCGGCACTTTGTGGAACTACGTGCGCATCAAATGCACGCTGTGCGGCTCGACCAAGGGCATCGGCTACCAGGAGATCGACGGCGGGCCGGGCACGGTGAAGGCCGAGACCTGCGATTCCTGCGGCTGCTATGTGAAGGTCCTCCATCAGCATAAGGATCCCGGCCTCGATCCTGTCGCCGATGACGTGGCGACGCTTGGGCTCGACATCCTCGTCCGCGAAGGCGGCTATCGCCGTGGATCCTTCAACCCTTTCCTGATCGGCTATTGAGGGCGCGATGACTAGTCTGCCTACAAGCCGCCTGCGCGATCTCCCGTCAGTCGATCGCGTGCTCAAGTCTCCGCTCGCAGCCGCAACGGTCGAGCGCTTCGGGCAGCAGGCCGCGACGCGCGCCATCCGGGAAGCGCTCGAAGAAGCACGGGCGGCCTGCCGTACCGGGGCCGCAGTGCCTGAGCCGAGCGACCTCGCCGCCGACGCGCTCGTCCGCCTCAAGGCCGCGGAGCGCCCATCGCTGCGCCCGGTTTTCAACCTGACCGGCACTGTGCTGCACACCAATCTCGGCCGTGCGCTCATCGCGAGCGAGGCGTTAGAGGCGATGTGCGCTGCCATGGGCGAAGCGGTGGCGCTCGAATTCAACATCGGGACAGGCAGACGCGGCGAACGTGACGATCACCTGCGGATGCTCATATGCGAGCTCACGGGGGCCGAGGACGTGACCGTCGTCAACAACAACGCCGCCGCAGTCCTTCTCGTTCTCAACACGCTCTCGCTTGGCCGCGAGGCCGTCGTGTCGCGCGGCGAATTGATCGAGATCGGCGGCTCTTTCCGCATGCCGGACATCATGACCCGCGCGGGCGCGAAACTCGTTGAGGTCGGCACCACCAACCGCACGCATCCCAAAGATTATCTGTCGGCCATCGGTCCGGCGACCGGGCTTCTTTTCAAGGTGCATACGTCCAACTACCGGATCGATGGCTTCACGGCGGAGGTCTCGGCGCGCGAGCTTTCGGTGATCGCCAGGGAGCGTGGTGTGCCTCTCATCCACGATCTCGGCTCCGGCACGCTCATCGATCTCACACAATACGGACTCACGCACGAGCCTACCGTGGGCGAGGCGATTGCGGACGGCGCCGATCTCGTCACCTTCTCTGGCGATAAGCTCCTCGGAGGGCCGCAGGCGGGTTTCATCGTCGGCCGGAAGGATCTTCTTGCCGAGATCAACCGAAATCCGATGAAGAGGGCGCTTCGCCTCGATAAGCTCCGGCTGGCCGCGCTGGAGGCGACGCTGAAACTCTACCGCAATCCGGATCGTCTGGTGGAACGTTTGCCGACCCTGAGGCTGCTCGCGCGCCCCGCTGTCGATATTGTCGCGCAGGCCCGGCGTCTCGCTCCCGTCCTTTCCAACGTTCTCGGCGATGAATTTGCAGTGGACGTCGCGGACTGCCGCAGCCAGGTCGGATCGGGCGCAATGCCGCTCGACACTGTGCCGAGCGCCGGGCTTGCCATCAGCCACCAATCAGGAAGCGGTCAGGCCCTGGAAGCGCTCGCGGCAGCATTGAGGGCGCTGCCCGTTCCGGTGATCGGGCGCATCGAAAAGCATGCGCTCATGCTCGATCTGCGCTGCCTCGAGGACGAGGCCGGCTTGGCGGCCAATCTTGCGAGCTTCTCTCCAGGAGGCAGTGGTGCGGTGGCTTGATCGTCTCGCGCACAAGCAGTCCCGGACATCCGTGGCTGACCAGTTAGCCGTCGCCCTCAACGCTGCCAAGCGCGGCGACTACGCCACGGCGCTCGGCATCTGGGAGCCGCTGGCGCGGTCTGGATCGGCTCGCGCCCAAAACAACGTCGGCGCCTGCTTCGCCGAGGGGCTCGGCGTCGAGCGTGACGGCAATCTCGCCTTCCGCTGGCTGGCGCTCGCCGCCGAAGCCGGCGATCCGGTCGGGCAGCGGAACCTCGCCTCCCTCTGTTTCCGTGGCGAAGGCGTCGAACAGAATTACCGCCGCGCGGCCGAACTCTATCTGGTCGCGGCCGAACAAGGCGACGGACCGGCGCAGGACATGTTGAGCTGGATGCTGCTCGAGGGTGAGGTGATCGAGCCTAACATTGCCGAAGCGCGACGCTGGGCGCTGGCCGCCGCCAAGCAAGGAATCGCATCGGCGATGACCCGTGTCGGCATGCTCTATCACAATGCACTCGGCGTATCGCGCGATCCCGGCGAAGCGGTCCGATGGTGGCGCAAGGCCTCGTTGCTCGGCGATACGGACGGTCAGGCCATGCTCGGCGCTGCCTACCATCTCGGGGCGGGCGTTCCCGCCGACGCTGTCGAAGCCTACGCCTGGCTCCTGCGCGCGCAAGCAGGCGGTAGCGTCCTCGCAGGCCGGTATATGCAGGCGGCACGCGCTGCGCTCACCGCGGACGAAATCGCCGAGGCCGAGCGCCGCGCCACGACGTCGCTCGAGGAGCCTATGCCATGATCGTCGGGACGGCTGGACATGTCGACCACGGCAAGACGGCGCTGGTGCATGCGCTGACCGGCGTCGACACGGATCGGCTCCAGGAAGAGAAGGCGCGAGGCATGACGATCGATCTTGGCTTCGCCTATCTTCCGACGCCGAGCGGGGACATCGTCGGTTTCGTCGACGTTCCTGGCCATGAGCGCTTCGTGCATACCATGATCGCCGGCGCCAGCGGCATCGATCTCGTGCTGCTGGTCGTGGCGGCCGACGACGGCGTCATGCCGCAGACGCGTGAACATCTGGCGATCATCGATCTCCTTGGCATCAAGCGCGGTCTGATTGTGCTCTCGAAGTCCGACCTGGCCGAATCCGATCGTCGCGCTGCCGTTGCAGCGGACATCCGCTCCGCGCTCGCGGATACCGCTCTCGCCGAGGCCGAATTGATTCCGGTCTCAACCGCCACCGGCGAAGGCATCGACGATCTCCGACGCCGGCTATTCGAGGAGGCGCGGCGATTTGTCAGTCGCGCGGCTTCGGGCCGCTTCAGATTGGCGGCGGATCGCTGCTTCACGCTGCATGGAATCGGCACGGTCGTGACTGGTACCGTCCTTTCAGGTTCCGTCGGCATCGGTGACAAGGTTGCGGTGAGCCCATCGGGGCTGGAAGCGAAAGTGCGCTCGATCCACGCCCAGAACCGGGCGGCCGAACGCGGCAAGGCCGGCGACCGCTGCGCGCTCAACCTAACGGGCGAAGACATCCACAAGGCAGCAATCCGCCGCGGTGACGTCGTCCTCGATCCAGAACTTCATGCACCCACGGATCGGATCGACGCGGAGCTGCGTGTTTTATCGGGAGAGCACAAGTCGATCGGTCAATGGTTTCCGGTACGGCTCCATCATGTTGCCGCCGAGGTCGGAGCCAGGATTGTGCTTCTCGGCGACGACCCGATCGCGCCCGGCGGCATTGCCAAGGTTCAATTGGTTCTGGAGAGCCCGATCGCGGCCGCCGCCGGCGACGCCTATGTGGTTCGAGACACCTCGGCACAGCGGACCATCGGCGGCGGGCGCTTCATTGATTTGAGGGCGCCGAGCCGCAAGCGTCGTGGCCCTGAACGGTTGGCTAGGCTCGATGCATATGCAATCCCCTCCCCCGAGAAGGCCGTAGCAGCGCTTCTCGAGGCTCCTCCCCACTACCTGGACCTAGGCGTGTTCGCGCGCGATAGAGCGCTTGGCGCCGGCGAGACCGCACGTCTGATCGAGCGTCTCGGCCTCTTCGATATTCCCGCCGATCGGACACGCTTTGCAGTATCGTCAACATGCTGGGCGCAGCTCAAACGGGACCTGATCGCGACCCTGGAGACCTTTCACGCCAGCAATCCGGATGTGCCGGGCATTGCAGCGGAAAGGTTGCGCCTTCAGCTCGATCCGCGTCTCCCGGCTCCCCCATTTGCCGCCCTTCTGCGCAGCCTGGCTCGAAGCGGCGAGCTTGGCCTTGACGGCGCCTGGGTGCGGCTTCCGGGCCACGAGGTCCATCTCGCGCCAAGGGAAGAGGCGCTTTGGCTGCAGATCAAGCCGCTGATAAGTGGTTTTGAGCGATTGCATCCGCCGCGGGTGCGCGATATCGCCGGTGCGTTGGCCAGACCGGAAACGGAAATCCGCCGGATTCTGAAGCTCACCGGCCGCATTGGGAAAGTGCATGAGATCGCGCACGATCACTTTTTCCTGCGCTCGGCGCTGGCCGAGATCGTTGAAATCGCCCGTGATCTAGCCGGCGAGCTTGACGGGCAGTTCAGCGCTGCCCGGTTTCGCGACCGGGCGGGTTGCGGGCGCAAGGTCGCCATTAATATTCTCGAATTTCTGGATCGGCACGGCGTCACCTTGCGGCGCGGCGATCTGCGACGCCTCAACAGCCAACGGCTGGATCTGTTTCGCAACGCAGACGATAATGAGTCGCAGACTGTAAAGACTTCTGGAGGAGCAGCGTCCCCGGTGGGGCGTCCGGACTTCAAATCCGGGAGGGGCCGCGAGACGGTCCTTGGTGGGTTCGACTCCCACTCTCTTCCGCCATCCGGTTGAAGACGCGACAATGGTGACGGCCCCTTTCCTGCATGAACTGAAAGCTGCGGCCGAGGCTGCCAAGACTGCCGAGGGACACTTCCGGCGGGATGCCGCCGTGCGGATTGCGACGCTTGAGCAGGAACGCGCATTCGCTTTCAGGCGCTTCAACCTCATGCAGGCGATCGCCGAGGCCATCGCTTCGGCGGAAAGCGAGGAGGTAGCCGTAGCGGGCGCCTTCGCCGTCCTGAGCATGCGTCTCGGCTGGACTTCGGACAGCGAGCCGCGCTCCGAAGTGACTACACGTTTCGCCCCGGTTGCGCTGGCGGTGTTCCGCGCTTCCAAATCGGGAAAGGACGGACCTGCAACGGACCTCCACGACGCCCTCGCGGATTTCGAGAATTGGTACGCCGAAACGCGAGGATCTCCGTTCTGGACACTATTCGAGCACCAGATGCCGGACACGCCTGTCGTCGATTTTTGAAACAAGCGGTCCCCAGCGCATTGCAGCACCCGCAATGCTGAGGACGGCTTCGGTCGACTTGCGCGGTCGCATTGGCAACTCGGACTGCCGCAATGGAGCGTCTCCAACCCGGCGACGCAACGCCGCGATCTCGTCGGCAATCGTTGCCGGGGTCTGTGCCGGGCTCCTCTTCGGTCGCGACGAGCGATCCGCCATGCCGGCAGGTCCTTGCGACAGGAAACGCTCGACCCAGCGCGCCACGATCTTCGCCGTCACGCCATAGGTCCGCGCCGCAGCGGCTTTGGAAAGACGCCCTTCAACAACCGCGCGGGCCATCTCCTCTCGAGGCAACGGCGTCAAACGGGCATTCTTGTGGATGTTCATTCGGCCCTCCGGGAACCACTGAAGCTTTGACAACCTCAGCTTTCCCGGCCCGGGCCGAATGGACAACCTCCTGAAAGCTCACAGCTAGAGCGGGGCAAGGCGCAGTTTGTCCCGCGCGATCTTCCAAGCGGATTCGACATGCCGGCGCGCCGCCGCCTCCGCCTCCTCCGGCTTGCGCGCCCGGATCGCGTCCATGATCGCGTTCATCTCGGCGATCGCCGGCTCGCGCCGGTTCGCCGAGGCGATCGTCATCGAGCGCAGCTGGTTGATGCGCACATTCAGCCCACTGACGATCTCCCAGGCGACGCGCTTGTCAGCGGCCTCGAAAAGCGCTTCGTAGAACCCTGTCGTCGCCCGCATCACAGCCGGCGGCTTGCCTGAGGCCCAGGCCTCAAAAAGGGCCCCCAGCGCAGCCTCGAGGACAGCCAGTTGCGCGTCAGTCGCGGACATGGCACAGGCCCGCGCGGCGATCCCTTCGAGCAGGGCCCTGAGCTCATAGATCTCGTCGGTGCGGCCGAGATCCGGCTTGGCCACCGCCGGACCATGTCCGGGGACCATCTGCACGAGGCCCTCAGCCTCCAATTGCCGCAGAACCTCGCGCACAACCGAGCGGCTGACGCCAAGCTGGTCGCAAAGCGGCCGCTCCACCAGCCTTTCGCCCGGCTGGAAATGAAAATCCATGATGGCCTCGCGCATGCGTTCGAGAGCCAATGTTCTCAACGTCTTGGCGCTGCGATCGATGCGAAGCGTATCGTCCGGCATGTGCTTGCTCCCTGCGCCGCAACGAAAACAGATTCCATGGCCGGTTGACAAGGTATTTGGCGCTCCATAGTATGGTATACCATAAGACGATGCAGGAAATGACGTTTTTCTCGAGTGTCGCCCGACAGAGGTTTCATGCAGCCAGCCATTCGTAAGATCGTCACCTACAGCGAGAACACGCTGATCGAAGGCGGCAAGGTAGCACCCAGGCCGCTGCGTCTGATCGGCGTCGCCGCCGTGCTGACGAACCCCTGGGCGGGTCGCGGCTTCACCGAGGATCTTTCGCCCGAGATCCGCGCCTATGCGCCGGTGCTCGGAGAGATGCTGACGCACGAGATCATCGCCGCCGCCGGTTCGGCTGAGGCTATCGAAGGATACGGCAAGGCCGCGATATGCGGCACGTCTGGAGAAATCGAGCACGCATCGGCGCTGATCCACACGCTGCATTTCGGCAACCATTATCGCCGCGCCGTCGGCGCCAAGACTTATCTCGCCTTCACCAATCTGCGCGGCGGACCGAACACGCCGATCATGATCCCGCTGATGGACAAGAACGATGAAGGCCGCCGCTCGCACTATCTGACCGTGCATTTCCAGATCGGCGACGCGCCGGCGCCGGACGAGCTGGTCGTGGCGCTTGGCGCTTCCATCGGCGGCCGTCCGCATCACAGGATCGGCGACCGCTACCAGGACCTCAAGGAAGTGGGCGACCTGCATGGCTGACGCGGTCGCATATGGATGGATCCGGGCCGCCGCGCCCGACGGCACCAGCTTCATCCGCGCCGGATCGGGCGCGCCGGTGCTGTTCATCCACGGCGTCGGCATGAACGCGGCGATCTGGCAGCCGCAGATCGAAAGGATGGCCGATCTGTGGGACGTCATCGCCATCGACATGCTCGGTCACGGCCTGTCGCCGCTGCCGCCGCAGGCGCCGGAGCTGGCCGACTACGCCCGGCAGGCGATCCGGCTGCTCGATCATCTCGGCCTCGATCGTGTGTCCGTCGTCGGCCACTCGATGGGCGCGCTCATCGCGCAGGAACTCGCTCTGTCGGCGCCGGAGCGTATCCGCCGCGTCGTTTCGCTGAACGCCGTGTTCCGGCGTTCGCCTGAACTCGCCGAAGCCGTGCGCCAGCGTGCCGCCGCCCTCACCGGCCGCGGCGATGCGACGGGCGCCGCGCAGACCATCGCTCGCTGGTTCGGCGATCCGGTTCCGGCCGAGCTCATCGCGGCGGCCGGGAAGACGGCGGCGGCGTTGGGTGAGGTCGACCCCGAAGGCTATGCCCGCACCTATCGCCTGTTCGCCCGCGCCGACAGCGACCACGCAGACCGCCTGCAGGCCTTGGCCATGCCGGCCCTGTTCATGACCGGCTCGGAGGACAAGAACTCCTCGCCGGCAATGTCGGCCGCCATGGCCAGGCTCGCGCCGCATGGGCGCTGCACCGTGCTCCTAGGCCAGAGGCACATGATGGCGGTGGCGGCACCCGATCTCACCACACGCCACATCGTCGACTTTCTCAACGAAGGTGAAAGCCTGGAGCAAAGTGACGGAGCGGCCGCGGACGCCGGCTTCGACAGCGGCGAGTTCCGTCGCGCGCTGGGGTCCTTCCTCACCGGGGTGACGATCGTCACCACGATCGGACCGGAAGGCGAGCCGCGCGGCTTCACCGCCAACTCCTTCACCTCGGTGTCGCTCGATCCGCCTCTGGTGCTGGTCTGCATCGCCCACAAGGCGCTGGGCCATCCTGTTTTTACGACATCGAAGAGCTTCGCCATCAACATCTTGAACGAGAGCCAGAAGACCGCCTCCGGCATCTTCGCCTCGAAAGCGGCTGATAAGTTCGCCTCGGTCGAATGGCGCCCGGGACAGACCGGCAGCCCCGTTCTGGACGGCTCGGTCGCGTGCTTCGACTGCGACATGGAGCGGCTGGTCGAGGCGGGCGATCATTCGATCCTCATCGGTCGCGTTCGCGATTTCGAGCACAACTCGGCGCAGCCACTCGGCTATTGCCGCGGCGCCTACATCACGCCCGGCCTCAGCCAGGAGGCGCTGGCCGCCGCCCAGCCCGGCACCGATGTCGGCGCCATTCTCGAAAACGGCGGCCGTATCCTGTTCCTGGAAACGCCGGATGGCTTCCTCGAACTGCCGCGCGGCCGGGGACTGGGCTCGGCAAGCGACGGCAAGAGCCTCAACGGGCTTCTGGCCGCAAAGGCCATCGAAGCGCAGCTCGGCTTCCTTTACGCCGTCTGGGACGATGCTGGAAATCAATCGCGCACGCATGTCTACTATCGCGGCACGTTCGATGTGCCGGCCTCCAGCGATCGCGGCATCCGGCTGATCGACATCGACGCGATCGACGGCTTGAAGATCGCCGATCCGGCGATCCGCTCGATGCTCATCCGTTATGTGCGCGAATGCACCGAGGACGCGTTCGGCGTCTATGTCGGCAACGAGGTCGAGGGCGAGGTGAGGCCGCTCGCCAGGGCCGCCTTCAATACAGGTGACCAAGGATGAAGTTCTCTCTCTTCGTGCATATGGAACGCTCGGACCTCGCCAAGTCCCATTCGGAGCTGCTGGGCGAGCTCAGTGAGCTGGTCCTGTTGGCGGAAGAGGCGGGCTTCGAGACCGCCTGGATCGGCGAGCACCACGGGATGGAGTTCACCATCTCACCCAATCCCTTCATCAACATCGCCTATCTGGCGGCCAAGACCAGCCGCATCCGACTTGGCACCGGCACCGTGATCGCGCCCTTCTGGCACCCGATCAAGCTCGCCGGCGAAGCGGCGATGGCCGATGTCATCACCGGCGGCCGGCTCGACATCGGCATCGCGCGCGGCGCCTACAGCTACGAATACCAGCGCGTCTTTCCGGGGCTCGACGCCTGGGGCGCCGGCCAGCGCATGCGCGAGATCATCCCGGCGATCCGCGGCCTCTGGGACGGCGATTTCGAGTTCTCCGGCGAGTTCTGGCAGTTCCCTTCCACCACCTCCTCGCCAAAGCCCCTGCAGAAGCCCTACCCGCCGATCTGGGTGGCGGCGCGCGACCCGAACTCGCACGACTTCGCCGTCGCCAACGAGTGCAAGGTCCAGGTGACGCCGCTGGCCGCCGGCGACGACGAGGTGACAAGCCTGATGCAGCGCTTCAACGCCGCCTGCGCCGCCCATCCCGAGATCCCGCGCCCGGAGATCATGCTTTTGATGCACACATTCGTCGCCGAGGACGCGGCCGATGCCGACCGGCTGAGCCAGGACCTGTCGAGCTTCTACTGCCAGTTCGGCGCCTGGTTCCAGAACAAAAAGCCGGTGCGTCAGGGCATATTGGAGCCGCTGACCGCCGATGAGATTGCCGCCATGCCGCAATACGCGCCGGACAAGATGCGCCAGAACCTGGTGATCGGCGAGGCCGACGAGGTGATCGCGCGGCTGAAGGCCTATGAAGCGCTCGGCTACGACCAGTATTCGATCTGGATCGACAGCGGCCTTTCACATGAGCGCAAGAAGAAATCGCTGCAACTGTTCATCGACCGGGTGATGCCGGCCTTCCACTGATCGCGAGCCCATGACCGACGCTCTCTTCAGGAATTTCATCGACGGCCGCTTCGACGAGCCGTCCGCCAACTTCGACAGCGTCGATCCGTCGACCGGCGCGCCATGGGCGAAGATGCCGGCGGCGAGCGAAGCCGATGTCGACCGCGCCGTCGAGGCCGCGCATCGCGCGTTGCGCTCCGGCCCTTGGGCGTCGATGACGGCGACCGCGCGCGGCAAGCTGCTGGTGAAACTCGGCGACCTCGTCGCCGCCAATGCCGGGCGGCTGGCGGAACTCGAGACGCGCGACACCGGCAAGATCATCCGCGAGACCCGCGCCCAGATCGCCTATGTCGGCGACTACTACCGCTACTATGGCGGGCTCGCCGACAAGCATGAAGGCGCGCATGTGCCGATCGACAAGGCGGATCTCGACGTCACCATCCGCCGCGAGCCGATCGGCGTCGTTGCGGCGGTGGTGCCATGGAACTCGCAGCTCTTCCTCTCGGCGGTCAAGCTGGGCCCCGCGCTGGCGGCGGGCTGCACGGTGGTGCTCAAGGCCTCCGAGGATGGCCCGGCGCCGCTGCTCGCTTTCGCCGAGCTGGTTAGCGAAGCCGGCTTTCCAGCCGGCGCTGTCAACATCCTCACCGGCTTCGGCCAGGACTGCGGGCGGCGCCTGACCAGCCATCCGCTGGTCTCGCGCGTCGCTTTCACCGGCGGCCCGTCGACGGCGCGCGCCATCGTCAGGAACACGGCGGAGAACCTCGCCTACACAACGCTCGAGCTCGGCGGCAAGAGCCCCGTCGTCGTCTTCGCCGATGCCGATCTCGACAGCGCCGCCAATGCCGTCGTCGCCGGCATCTTCGCGGCGACGGGACAAAGCTGCGTCGCCGGCTCACGCCTGCTGATCGAACGCTCCGTGAGGCAAGAATTCCTCGGCCGGCTTAAGCGCAAGGCCGAAGCGATCCGCATCGGCGATCCGCAGGATCCGGCCACCGAGATGGGCCCTTTAGCCACCCAGCGACAGCGCGACCGGATCGAGACCATCGTCGCAGAAAGCCTCGCCGCGGGCGGCACGCTGGTCACCGGCGGCGCACGCCCCAAAGACAAGACGGACGGATTCTACTACGCGCCGACGATCATTGAGGCCCCGGATCAGGCCCTAGCCTGCGTGCGCGAGGAACTGTTCGGGCCGGTACTGAGTGTGCTTACCTTCGACACAGAGGCCGAGGCGTTGGCGCTCGCCAACGACACGCCGTTCGGCCTCGCCTCCGGCGTCTTCACCTCAAATCTCGGCAAGGCGCACCGCATGGCGCGCGACATCCATGCCGGCGTCGTCTGGGTCAACACCTACCGCGCGGTCTCGCCACTCGTGCCCTTCGGCGGCTACGGCCTGTCGGGGCTCGGACGCGAGGGCGGGCTCGATGCCATTGGCGACTACACGCGCTCGAAATCGGTCTGGATCAAGACCTCGGACGAGCCGATCCCCGATCCCTTCGTCATGCGCTGAGAACGGCATGACGAAGGTGCACTGACAAGAACAAGAAACGGAACAGAGAAATCAGAGGAGAATGACATGAAA
Source organism: Mesorhizobium silamurunense (assembly GCF_014843905.1). Taxonomy (NCBI): domain Bacteria; kingdom Pseudomonadati; phylum Pseudomonadota; class Alphaproteobacteria; order Hyphomicrobiales; family Phyllobacteriaceae; genus Mesorhizobium; species Mesorhizobium silamurunense. The sequence continues at coordinate 18,915 of NZ_LPVS01000095.1, forward strand.
CTGATCTTAGCCGGCGTCCTCGCCGGGCTGCTGGCGGCAACCGCCGCCAAGGCCGACGAAATGGTGTTCACCAGCTGGGGCGGCACCACGCAGGAAGCGCAGATCAAGTCCTGGGCGGAGCCGTTCACGGCCTCGTCCGGCATCAAGGTGCTGCAGGACGGCCCGACCGACTACGGCAAGCTGAAGGCCATGGTCGACGCCAAGAACGTCACCTGGGATGTTGTCGACGTGGAGATGGATTTCGCCATCAAGGCCGCCAAGGACGGCCTGCTCGAGCCGATCGACTTCGCGGTCGTGCCCAAGGACGATCTCGACCCGCGCTTCAGCAACGAACACGCCGTCGGCAGCTTCTACTATTCCTTCGTGCTGGCCTGGAACAAGGGCGCTGTTTCGGGCGAGCCGACGAGCTGGGCCGACATGTTCGACACCAAGAAGTTTCCCGGCAAACGAACCTTCTACAAATGGTCGGCGCCGGGCGTGATCGAGATCGCGCTGCTCGCCGACGGCGTGCCGGCGGACAAACTCTATCCGCTCGATCTCGAGCGCGCTTTCAAGAAGCTCGACATGATCAAGTCGGACATCGTCTGGTGGGGTGGCGGCGCGGAGTCGCAACAGCTGATCGCCTCGGGCGAGGCCGCCTTCGGCCAGCTCTGGAACGGTCGCGTCTTCGCGCTGGAGAAGGACGGCGCCGATGTCGGCGTATCCTGGAACCAGAACCTCACCGCCGCCGACGTTCTCGTCGTGCCTAAAGGCGCCAAGAACAAGGACAGCGCCATGAAGTTCCTCGCCGCCGCGGCCAGCCCGGCCGGGCAGGCGAAATTCGCCGAGGCGAGCGGCTACGCGCCCGTCAACACCAAGGCCAAGGCCGAGATGCCCGCCGATGTCGTCAAGGGCCTGCCTGACGCCCATGTCGACGGCCAGATCAACCTCGACATGAACTACTGGGCCGAGCATCGCGACGAGATCGCCACGCGCTGGTACGCCTGGCAAACCAAGTAGCCCCGCGACAGGAGCAGGGCGCGGCAACGCGCCCCTGCTTGAAAGGGACGTCCCATGACGGCGAATGCTCTCAGACGCCAGTCTTTTGCCGGCCTGCCGGCCGGCAGCGGCGGCGCCTTGCCGGCGCTCACCCTGGTCGGCTTGTTCTTCATCGTGCCGGTGGTCGCCTTGCTGCTGCGCAGCGTCACCGATCCCGAGCCCGGCCTGCAGAACTACGCAGCGCTGTTCGGCAGCGGCACCTATGTGCGGGTGTTCCTCAACACTTTCCTGGTGGCCGCCGTCGTCACCGCCGTCACCATCCTCGTTGCGTTTCCGGTTGCCTGGATGCTGGCGATCATGCCGCCGGCGCTCGGCTCGATCGTCTTCGGCATCATCATCCTGTCGATGTGGACCAACCTTCTCACCCGCACCTATGCTTGGATGGTGCTCTTGCAGCGCACCGGGGTGATCAACCGGGCGCTGATGGGGCTCGGCGTCATTCACGAGCCGCTGCCGCTCATCAACAACCTCACCGGCGTCACCATCGGCATGGTCTACATCATGCTGCCATTCATGATCCTGCCGCTGGTCGGCTCGCTGCGCGCGATCGACCCGATGACGCTGCGCGCCGCCGCCCTTTGCGGCGCAAGTCCGCTCCAGGCCTTCCGCCGCATCCTGCTGCCGCTGTCGCTTCCCGGCATCGCCGCCGGCGGGCTGATGGTCTTCGTCATGTCGCTCGGCTATTTCGTCACGCCCGCGCTGCTCGGCGGCACATCGAACATGATGCTGGCGGAAATGATCGCCCAGACGGTGCAGTCGCTGCTCAACTGGGGGCTCGGAAGTGCTGCCGCCTTCGTGCTGCTTGCCGTCACCATGGCGCTCTACGCGATCCAGCTGCGCCTGGTCGGCGCCAAGCGCCTCGGCGGAGGGCTCTGAGATGCTGCTCGACTACGACCGGCTCGGATGGCTGCGCGCGGCGCTTGCCGGCTTCACCGCGCTGGTCGCCGCTTTCCTGTTGCTGCCGGTGGTCTTCATCGTCCTTTTGTCGTTCGGCTCGTCGCGGTGGCTGGCCTTTCCGCCGCCCGGCTGGACGCTGAAGTGGTATCAGGAATTGCTCGCCGACCCGGCCTGGATCGACGCCGCGCTGACCAGCGCCAAGATTGCCGCCATGGCCGCCATCCTTGCCGTGCTGATCGGCCTGCTCGCTTCGTTCAGCCTGGTCAGGGGCGAGTTTCGCGGGCGGCAATTGCTTCGGGGCCTGTTGCTGACGCCGATGGTGCTGCCGGTCGTGGTTTTCGCCATCGCCATCTATGCCTTCTTCCTGCGCATCGGGCTCGCCGGCACCACGACCGGCTTCGTCATCGCCCACACCATCCTGGCGCTGCCCTTCGCCATCATTCCGATCGCCACCGCGCTCGAAGGTTTTGACAAATCCATCGAGGACGCGGCGATCGTCTGCGGCGCCAGCCCGCTGCAGGCAAGGCTCAGGATCACCCTGCCCTCGATCCGCATCGGCATCTTCTCGGCAGCGATCTTTTCCTTCCTCGCCTCCTGGGACGAGGTGGTGGTGGCGATCTTCATGGCGAGCCCGACCCTGCAGACCTTGCCGGTGAAGATCTGGGGCAGCCTGCGCGCCGACTTGAGCCCGGTCGTCGCCGCCGCCTCCAGCCTGCTCGTCGGCCTGACGCTCGCCCTGATGATCGTGACCGCGCTCCTTCGCAGAAGACTGTCCAGATGACCCTTCCGTTCCTGTCCATACGCGCGGTGAGAAAGGCGTTCGGCGCTTTCGTCGCCGTCCATGACGTCACGATCGATGTGCCCAAGGGCGAATTCCTGACGTTTCTGGGGCCATCCGGCTCCGGCAAGTCGACGACGCTCTATGCGATCGCCGGTTTCCAGGACCCGACCTCGGGCGATGTGCTGCTGGAAGACAAGTCGCTGCTTTTGGTGCCCTCCCACAGGCGCAACATCGGCATGGTGTTCCAGCGCTACACGCTGTTTCCGCATCTCAGCGTCGCCGAGAACGTCGCCTTTCCGCTGCGGGTACGCCGCCGGCCGGATGCCGAGGTGAAGCGCAAGGTCGCCGACATGCTGGCACTGGTGCGCCTGGAAAAATTCGCCGACCGCTATCCGGGCGCGCTGTCCGGCGGCCAGCAACAGCGCGTCGCGCTTGCCCGCGCGCTTGCCTACGATCCGCCGATCCTTTTGATGGACGAGCCGCTGTCGGCGCTCGACAAGAAGCTGCGTCAGGAAATCCAGACTGAGATCCGCCGTATCCACCGCGAGACCGGCGTCACCATCCTCTATGTCACCCATGATCAGGAGGAGGCGCTGCACCTTTCCGACCGCATCGCCTTGTTCAAGGAGGGGCGCATCGAGCAGATCGGCACCGGCGAGGACCTTTATCTCAGGCCCGCGAGCGAGTTCGTCGCGGGCTTCATCGGCAATTCCAACTTCCTGCCGGCGGAGCATCTCGAAACCGAGAACGGCACGGCGAAGGTCCGGCTGGCCGATGGCTCGATCATCAAGGGGGTGAAAGCGACACACGCGCTCGGCCGCGGCCAGAAGGCCAGGCTGATGGTGCGGCCGGAAGCGTTCCGCCTGACGCCTGTTCCGGGGAACGCGTCGCTCGCCGTCGAGATCGTCGATACGGCCTTCTTCGGCGACCGCCGGCGCGTCGTGGCCCGCACCGGGTCGGGCGACGAGATCGATGTCAGGCCGACTTCGGATACGGCTGAACCGGGCGGCGCCGATGCCGCCTCGGGCCGGCAGATCTTCTTCGATCCCGCCACGGCATTCCTGTTTCCGGCCTGAAAATCCGGACTGGGTCGTCCAGCGACCTTGCCGTCATCCAGCGCCACCTGATCGCAACCGTGATCGCTTCGCGCCCATGTGCAGCGGGATTTCCTTCGTTCGAGCGGCTGCATGATCAGATCAGCAAAGCGCTTGCCTATTTGGTATGCTGGTATAATGTGTACCTGACATAGCGTCATCGTCAGCAGATGCGCTATGCTGAGGGCTGTCAAGCCGATCGTTCGTTGGGAGGAAGAAACCATGAGAGCTTCAATCGTTGCGGCGCTTGCCGGCGCCGCACTGGCAAGTGTTGCGGCATTGCCAGCAATGGCGTCTGCGGACGCGCCGGTCATCGCGCTGGCCAACGCCTATTACGGCAACACCTGGCGGCACCAGATGGTGGAGGCTTTCGCGGCCTCGGCCAAGGAAGCGAAGGCGGCCGGACAGATCGCCGACTACATCGTGATGAACGGCGACGGCTCGGTCGCGCAGCAGAACAGCCAGATCGCCGAGCTGATCCTGAAGAAGGTCGACGTGCTCGCCGTCGACGCTGCCTCGGAGACCGCGGTCAACGGCGTCATCGAGAAGGCCTGCAAGGCCGGCATCATCGTCATCTCCTTCGACTCGGTCGCTTCGGCGCCCTGCAACTACCAGCTCAATTTCGATTTCAAGGGCTACAAGGCCGCCCAGGCGGAAGCCGTGTTCAAGATGCTCGGCGGCAAGGGCAACGTCATCCAGGTGCGCGGCGTGAAGGGTTCGGCGCCCGACAATGACATGTTCAACGCACAGCAGTCCGTGCTGGCCAAGTATCCCGACATCAAGGTGGTCGCGACCGTCTACGGCCAGGCGACGGCCTCGGTGGCGCAGGCGGCGATCGCCAACGTGCTGCCCTCGCTGCCGCGTGTCGATGCGGTTCTGGGCCAGGGCGGCAGCGACGATGTCGGCATCGCGCAGGCCTTCGTCCAGTATGGCGGCGAGTACAAGGACAAGATGCCGGTCATCGAAGGCGGCGGCGGCACCGACTTCGTCAAATGGTGGGCCGACGAGAACGCCAAGAATGGCTACCAGACCGTGTCGATGAACACCACGCCGGGCATCGGCGGCGCCGCCTTCTGGCTCGGCCTGTCGCTGCTCAAGGGCGCCAAGGCGCCCAAGCTGATGATCATGCCGGTGGCCACGGTCGATGCCAGCAACCTGAAGGACTACGCGAAGCTGCCGGGCGGCCAGATCATCAGCCCGAGCTATTCGCTGGACTGGGTCAAGCAGAACCTGCTCAGTAAGTAACGCGACCCGCCACGGATCGGGCGTCGCCCATGGCCACGCCCGATCTTCGCCTGCGACGAACCGGAGGACGAATGTCCCATATCGCCGTTGCCGCGCAGGGCATCGCCACAGCCGCGGCGCCATCTTCTCCTGTCCGGCCAAGTGTCGTCTCGCTCAGCGGGATCACCAAGAGTTTTGGGCCGACACTCGCCAATGCGGGGATCGATCTCTCCGTCGGCGCCGGCGACGTGATCGGGCTGGTCGGCGGCAACGGCGCGGGGAAATCGACGCTGATGCGCATTCTGTGCGGCGCGATGTGGCCGACGCTCGGCTCGATTTCCTTTGCCGGCGAAGATGTGGCTTTCGCCGGCTACGACACCGGCGAAGTGCAGCGGCGCGGCATCCGCATGGTGCACCAGGAACTGTCGCTCTGCGCCAACCTGTCCGTCGCCGAGAACTTTTTCCTGGAAACCCCAAGCGATTCCGCAAGCCGGCCTGGCTGGCGCGCGCTCTACCGTGCCCGCGCCCGCGCGGCGCTGGACGCCGTCTTTCCCGACAACGGCATCGACGCCGACGCCGAGGTCGGACACCTCACCATTGCCGAGCGGCAGATGGTGGAGATCGCGCGCGCCGCGGCGACGCCCGGCGTCAAGCTCATCGTGCTCGATGAGCCGACATCCTCGCTTGATCTCGACCGATCGAAGCAGCTGAGAGCCTTCATTCGCAAGCGGGCGAAAGCCGGGCTCGCCTTCATCTTCATCAGCCACAAGCTGCAGGAAATCATCGACATCGCCACCGAAGTCGTGGTGCTGCGCAACGGCCGCACCGCCTGGCAGGGCCATGCCGCGGACGCTTCGATCGGCAAACTGGTTCAGCTGATGGGCGGCGATGCCAATCCGGTCCACCAGCACGCCGTCGCGGCCGCATCCTCCCAGGATGTGCTGGTGCGGCTCTCCGGGCCGCTGACAGCCGGGCTCGGCCGCGACATCGACATCGTGCGCGGCGAGATCGTCGGGCTGGCGGGTCTCGAAGGCAGCGGGCAGAAGGAATTGCTGCACGCGATCTTCAACCCCGGCCGAAAGCAACACGCTGCCGTCACAAGGCATGCGGATGCCGGCTTCATCGCCGGCGACCGGCAGAAGGAAGGCGTGTTCCCGCTGTGGAGCGTGCTTTCCAACATCAGCATCGGCGCGCTCGCGCGCCGACCAACACTGGGGCTGGTTTCCGATCGCGCCAACCGCGACACGGCAACCGGCGCCGCCAGCAAGCTGCGGCTGGACGACCGGCGCTTCCAGTCCAACATCACCGAGCTCAGCGGCGGCAACCAGCAGAAGGCGTTGGTGGCGCGAGCGCTGGTCGCCGACACGCCCGTCATCCTGCTCGACGATCCGACGCGCGGCGTCGACATCGCCACCAAGCAGGATTTCTACCGGCTCTGCAACGAGGTCGCGCGCGGCGGCCGCGCGCTGGTCTGGCACACGACCGAGGATGCGGAACTGCTTGCCTGCGACCGCGTGCTGGTCTTTTCCGGCGGCCGGATCGTCAAGGAGCTGGCAGGCGAGGCGATTACCGAGCAGGCGATCGTCGGCGCCTCCTTCGCGCAATCGACGGATAGCCAGGCGAGCACCGAACGGAACCAGACCGCCATGGTGGGGCTCGGCCGCCGGCTGGTCAATGCCGCGCCGTTCATCGGGCTTGCCGCCGTGCTCGCCATCATGATCGCGATCAACCCGGCAGTCGCCTCGACTTTCGGGCTCGACCTGCTTTTGATGCCGGCGCTCTCGCTAGTGCTGGTGACGGCAGCACAGATGTTCATCGTCGGCGGCAGCGAGATCGATCTCGGCGTCGGCGCCTTCACAGGCCTCGTCAGCGTGCTCAGCGCCACGCTGCTCTACGACCAGCCCTGGCTCGGCGCGCTGGCGTTGGTGACCGCTCTCGCCGCCTATGCGGGGCTTGGCGGCGTCATCCAGGCGCGCAAGATCCCGGCGATCGTCGTCACGCTCGGCGCATCCTTCATCTGGGTCGGCATAGGCTATGCGCTGCAGCCGACACCGGGCGGCTCCAGTCCGGACTGGCTGTCGACGCTTTTCAACTGGTCGCTCGGCTTCGTGCCCACCTCGATCATCCTGATCGCGGCGGTGGCGCTGATCGTGCTCGTCATCGACCGGCTGCCGCTCGGCGTGGTGCTGCGCGGCTTCGGCAACAACCCGGCTGCGATGATCCGCTCGGGATGGTCACCGACGCGCTACGCGCTGGTGCGCTATCTCATCGCCGGACTGTTTGCCGCTGCCGCCGGCCTGTCGCTGACGGCCATCAACACGGCGAGCGACATCAATTCCGGTAATTCCTATACCTTGCTCAGCGTTGCCGCCGTGGTGATGGGCGGCTGCTCGCTGCTCGGCGGCATCATCTCGCCGGTCGGCGCCGTCGCCGGCGCGGTGACGCTGTCCTTGATCGGGGCGCTGCTCGGCACGCTCAGCGTCAGCAGCGATTACAACGCCGCCACGCAAGGGCTGATCCTGATCGCGCTGCTCACGCTGCGCAGCCTGACCGCCGATCGCAGGAGCGAGCCATGAACGCACTCGCCGGCTTCGGCATCTGGGCGCAACGCAACCGCTGGATCTGGTCGGCGATCGGCGTGGTGCTTTTGTGGCTGGTGCTTTCCGTCGTCACCAACCGCTTCAGCCTGTCCAGCCTGTCCGGCGTCATTCTGTCGGCGTCCTTCCTGACGGTTGTCGGCATCGGCCAGATGTTCGTGGTGACGACCGGGCGCGGCAACATCGACCTGTCGGTCGCCTCGGTGATCACGCTCAGCGCCTTCGTCGCGCTGCTCACTGTCAAGGGCCAGGATGCGAACCTTGCCATCGGCGTGCCCGCCGCCATCCTGCTTGGCCTTGCCGTCGGGGCGCTCAATTCGCTGCTCGTCGTCGGCCTGGGCATTCCGGCGATCATCGCGACATTGGCGACCGGCTATGTGCTGGCGACCGCGACGCTCCTGTCGAACAGAGCGATACCCGGCTTCGCCGTCAGCTCGGCGCTGAAGGACCTGGCGACGGGGCGCGTTTCCGGCGTGCCAATCATGGCCGTCATCGCCATCGTCGGCGTGGTGGCGACGTCCTTCGTGCTGCGCTACACCGTGTTCGGGCAATTGCTGTCGGCGGTCGGCCAGAACCGAGCCGCGGCGCGGCTCGCCGGCATCCGCAACGGCCCGATCATCGCGGCGGCCTTCATCATCTCCTCGGTGCTGGCATCGCTCGACGGGCTTCTGCTCGGCGCCTATATCGGCGGAGCCTTCCTCGAGATGGGCCAACCCTATCTGTTGCAGTCGATCGCCGCCGTGGTGCTTGGCGGAACGCTGATCTTCGGCGGCTCGGCGACGGCCTTAGGCACGCTCTTCGCCAGCATCCTGCTCATCCTCATCGTCACCACCATGCAGATCATCGGCCTGCCGCCGGGCGCGCAGGACATCGTCCAGGGCATCGTCGTCATCTTCGTGCTGGCACTGGCCGGACGCCAGGCATTGGCGCGGCGTGCGTCGGTCGACCTCGCGGACGGCGGCAAGGACCCGACGGCGAAAACGGAAGTGAACGCGGCGACGGCTCAGCCGGAATGACGGACAGACCACAGACGATTCCTCTTGCCAAATCATGGTAGAGTGATCATACCAGTATATAAGATGACGATTGGCGTGGATCGTCGTCTGAACATCAGGAGTAGGTTAGATGACAACGATTGCGCTGTTCGGTGCCGGCGGCAAAATGGGCTACCGCCTGTCGACCAATTTTCGCGGTTCCCCCTACACCATCCGCCATGTCGAGATCAGCGAAGCGGGCAAGGAGCGGCTGAAGAGCGGGCTCGGCATCGACACGATCGGCGTCGACGAAGCGCTCAAGGGCGCCGAAGTGGTGATCCTGGCGGTTCCCGACACGCATATCGGCAAGGTCGCGGCCAGCATCGAAAGCAAGCTGGCGCCGGGAACGATGGTGATCGTGCTCGACGCGGCAGCGCCCTTTGCCGGCCATCTGCCCAAGCGCCCCGACCTCACCTACTTCGTCACGCATCCCTGCCATCCGCCGATCTTCAACGACGAGACCGACATGGCCGCCAAGAAGGACTTCTTTGGCGGCGTTAAGGCCAAGCAGCATTTCGTCAGCGCCCTGATGCAGGGCCCGGAGGCGGACTACGCCAAGGGCGAGGAGATCGCCAGGATCATCTGGGCGCCGGTGATGCGATCGCATCGTGTGACCGTCGAGCAGATGGCGCTGCTCGAGCCCGGGCTCTCCGAGACGGTCTGCGCTTCGCTGCTTGTCGTCATGAAGGAAGCGCTCGACGAGGTCGTGGCGCGGGGCGTCGACCGTCAGGCGGCGCTCGACTTCCTGCTCGGCCACATGAACGTGCTCGGCGCCGTCATCTTCGGCGAAACCAAGGGCGTGTTCTCGGACGCCTGCAACAAGGCCATCGAATTCGGCAAGCCGGTGCTGATGCGCGACGACTGGAAACGGGTCTTCGAGCCGGAGGAGATCGCAGCCAGCATCCAGCGCATCACCTGAGACGGCCGCTTGTCAGGTACACATCACCTGAATTAGTGATTGACTCATCATACCAGTTGGCTTTAGCTGTTCGAGCTCGGATCGCTGGGACGAGCGGAGGAAATGGCGGGGACCGGCAGCGAGGCTCGGATGAAAGCCGGCAAAAGCTTTCAGATCCGAGCGGCGCAGCCTCCACCGCCTGAGGAATTCAGACAAATGGCCCCGGCCGTCCGGGGCAGGTTTTTTCAACGGGAGGACTTCATGAAACTTACTCGCAGAATGACGCTTGCGGCTTTCGCCGGCGTGCTCGCACTCGGCACCGCGATGCCCGCTTATGCGGCGGACCTGATCGCCATCATCACGCCCTCGCACGACAATCCGTTCTTCAAGGCGGAAGCCGTGGGCGCCGAGGCCAAGGCAAAGGAGCTCGGCTACGACACGCTGGTGCTGGTGCATGACGACGACGCCAACAAGCAGTCGGAACTGATCGACACCGCGATCGGCCGCGGCGCCAAGGCGATCATCCTCGACAACGCCGGCGCCGACGCCACCGTCGCCGCCGTGCAGAAGGCCAAGGACGCCGGCGTCTCCTCGTTCCTGATCGACCGCGAGATCAACGCCACCGGCGTTGCCGTGGCGCAGATCGTCTCCAACAACTACCAGGGCGCCCAGCTCGGCGCGCAGGAATTCGTCAAGCTGATGGGCGAGAAGGGCAATTATGTCGAGCTGGTCGGCAAGGAGTCCGACACCAATGCCGGCATCCGCTCCAAGGGCTATCACGACGTCATCGACGACTATCCGGACCTGAAGATGGTCGCGCAGCAGTCGGCCAACTGGAGCCAGACCGAAGCCTATTCCAAGATGGAATCGATCCTGCAAGCCAACCCCGACATCAAGGGCGTGATCTCGGGCAACGATACGATGGCGATGGGCGCCTACGCGGCGCTGGCCGCCGCCGGACGCAAGGACGTCATCGTCGTCGGCTTCGACGGCTCGAACGACGTGCGCGACTCCATCACCTCGAGCGGCATCAAGGCGACGGTGCTGCAGCCGGCCTATGCTCAGGCGCAGACGGCCGTCGAGCAGGCCAACGAGTACGTCAAGAACAAGAAGTCGCCCGAGAAGGAAAAGCAGCTCATGGACTGCGTCCTCATCAACGGCGACAATGCTCCCAAGCTGGAGACCTTCGCGCTCAAGAACTGAGCCGGCGCGATGCAATCTGCGAGGGGCGAACGCTCGTTCGTCCCTCGCCTCCATTTCACTACCCGGGTGCTTTTTGACCGCCATGCCGAACAAGTTGACCTGGCTGACCCTTGGGCTGACCCTTGCCGCGCTCGCAGGCCTCAGCCTCGGCGCCTGCAAGATCCTGCCGACGCCCTCGGCGCAGGGAGGCGACAGCGCCAACAGCTCGGCCTTCAATCCGGACAAGATGGTCGAGGAGATCTGGGCCTCGAAGGTCATCCCCTATCTGCAGCAGAAGGCCGGGCCGTTCGCCGAGGTCCATGCGCTGGCGAAAACCGATCCCGCCGCTGCCGGCGCAAAGTACGGCAATCCGAAAAAGCAGGCGAATTCGCCGTGGACCTTCGCCGTGCGCGTCGAAGGCAAGATCGTCGCCGCCAACACGCAGTCGCGCGCGGCAACCATCGATGTCGACGTCGATGGCGACGGCAAGGCGAATGCGCGGGTGCAGATCGGACCGGCCATGCGCGGAACCGCGCTGCGCGACAGCCTGGACTTCGTCCAGTTCAACGACTTCACCAACCAGATCGACTTCGCCCAGTTCGGCAAGGCCTTCAACGCCTATGCCGACAAGTCGGTGTTGTCCAAGCTGCCGCGCGACGGGCTTGAGGGCCGCACCGCCAAGGTGCTCGGCGCCTACACGATCGAGGGTGGCCAGGACCTGCCGCTGGTGACGCCGGCGGAGGCCGAGATCGGGCCGAAGCCATGAGTTCCTCGCCCGGTCACGACGTTATCCTGAAGCTGGAAGACATCTCCAAGGTCTATGCCGGCACCGTGGCGGTCAAGCACGCGAATTTCGAGGTGCGCAAGGGCGCGGTCAACGTGCTGGTCGGCGAGAACGGCGCCGGCAAGTCGACGCTGATGAAGATCATCGCCGGCGTCGAGCAGCCGACCGCGGGCCGTATCCTGCTCGACGGCAACGAGGTTTCGTTCTCGTCGTCCGGAGACGCCGTCAGCCGCGGCATCGGCATGGTGTTCCAGGAGCTGAACCTGTTCGGCAATCTCTCGGTCGCCGAGAACATCTTCGCCACGCGCGAGCTGACCAACGCCTTCCGCAAGATCGACCACAGGGAGCAGGAGCGGCGCGCCGCCGGATTCCTCGAACAGCTGGAAGCCGGCATCCGGCCCGACATGCTGGTCGAGGACCTGCGCATCGGCCAGCAGCAGCTGGTCGAGATCGCCAAGGCGGTCTCGCTCGACGCTCGCATCCTGATCATGGACGAGCCGACCTCTGCGCTGAGCGCGGCGGAAGTCGAGATCCTGTTCAAGGTGATCGCCGACCTCAAGGCGCGCGGCGTCGCGATCGTCTATATCTCGCACCGGCTGGAAGAGCTGATCCGCATCGGCGACTACATCACCGTGCTGCGCGACGGCCGCATCACCGGCCAGGAGGAGATGAAGAACGTCGACACGCAGTGGATCGTGCGGCAGATGATCGGCTCCGACGCCAAGGATTTCGCCAAGGCCGACGGCCATCGACCCGGCGCGGAGGTGTTCCGCACCGAGGAAATCTGCCTGCCGCGCGTCACCGGCGGACTTGCGGTCGATCACGTCTCGCTCTCCTTGCGCGCCGGCGAGATCCTCGGCATCTACGGATTGATGGGCGCCGGGCGCAGCGAGCTGTTCGACTGCATCATGGGCCGCCACGGCCAGGCGAGCGGCAGGATCTTCATCGACGGAAGACAGGTGAAGGAGCGCGACACGGCGCGGCGCATCCAGCGCGGCCTGGCGCTGATCCCAGAAGACAGGCAGCGCGAGGGACTGGTGTCGATCCTGTCCGTCGCCAGCAACCTGACGATGGCCAGCCTGTCGCGCTTCGTCAGCCTGTTCCACATCCGTGGCGGCGCCGAGCGGCAGGCCGTCACGCAGATGGTGCGCGAGCTTTCGATCAAGGTCGCCGACCCGGCGCAGGAGGTGTCGTCGCTGTCGGGCGGCAACCAGCAGAAGGTGGTGATCGGCAAGGCGCTGCTCACGGGGCCGAAAGTGCTTTTGATGGACGAACCCAGCCGCGGCATCGATGTCGGCGCCAAGGCCGACGTCTTCCGCACCATGCGCAAGCTATCGCGCGATGGGCTGGGCATCCTCTTCGCCACCTCCGACCTCGACGAGGTGATGGCGCTGTCCGACCGGATCGCGGTGATGAGCAACGGAAAACTGACGGGCATGTTCGAACGAGCCGAGGCGACGGAAGCAGCGATCGTCGCCGCTTCGGCGCTTGGCCATGGACCCGTGCATGGAGAGCAACGCCGATGACCGACATTCCAGCCAAGGCTGCCGCGCCATCGGCATCCGGCGGCTCCGTGCTGCTGACGCTGATGAAGCTGAGGACCTTCATCGCGCTGATCGCCGTGCTGGTGTTCTTCTCGATCGCGGCGCCGAATTTCCTCTCGGCCGCCAATCTGATCCTGATGGCGAAGCACGTCGCGCTCAATGCCTTCCTCGCCATGGGCATGACCTTCGTCATCATAACCGGCGGCATCGACCTGTCGGTCGGCTCGATCGTCGGTCTGTGCGGCATGGTCGCCGGCTATCTCGTGCTCAACGGCATCGACCTGCAGATCGGCTACACCGTCTATTTCAACGTCGTCGAGATCGCCCTGATCACGCTTGGCATCGGCATACTGATCGGCGCCGTCAACGGCTTGCTGATCACCAGGTTGAACGTCGCGCCTTTCATCGCCACGCTCGGCACGCTCTATGTCGCGCGAGGGCTGGCACTTTTGTCGTCGGACGGACGCACCTTCCCCAACCTCGCCGGCAAGCCGGAGCTCGGCACCACCGGCTTCGGCTATCTCGGCGCCGGCAAGCTGCTCGGCCTGCCGGTCTCGATCTGGATCCTCGTCGTGGTGGCGCTGGGCGCTGCCTATCTCGCCAGGTACACGCCGCTCGGCCGTCACATCTTCGCCGTCGGCGGCAACGAGCGCGCGGCACGGATCTCGGGTGTCCGGGTCAACATGGTGAAGATGTTCGTCTACATGTTTTCCGGCTTCTGCGCGGCGATCGTCGGTCTCATCATCTCGTCCGAGCTGATGGCTTCGCATCCGGCGACGGGCGAGAGCTTCGAGCTCAACGCCATTGCGGCAGCGGTGCTTGGCGGCACTTCGATGTCGGGCGGACGCGGCACGATCGGCGGCACCATCGTCGGCGCCTTCGTCATCGGCATCCTCTCCGACGGGCTGGTGATGATGGGGGTCAGCTCGTTCTGGCAGATGGTGATCAAGGGCCTCGTCATCATCGTCGCGGTCGTGGTCGACCAGGCGCAGCGCAGACTGCAGAGCCGCGTGACGCTGTTGCAGATGGCGAAGGCAGGCTGAGCATGGCGGAATTGCGTGGAGCGCTGATCGGCTGCGGCTTCTTCGCCATCAACCAGATGCACGCCTGGCGCGACATCGACGGCGTCTCGATAGTCGCCATCTGCGACCGCGACCCCGAGCGCCTCAGGATCGTCGGCGATCAATTCGGCATCGAGCGGCGCCACGGCGATGCCGGGGTGCTGTTTGCCAGCGAGACGCTCGACTTCGTCGACATCGCGACCACTGTCGGCAGCCATCGGCCGCTGGTCGAACTCGCGGCGCGGCATCGCGTGCCAACGATCTGCCAAAAACCGTTCGCGCCGACGCTTGCCGACGCCAAGGCTATGGTGAAGGCCTGCGCCGACGCCGGCGTGCCGCTGATGGTGCACGAGAATTTCCGCTGGCAGTCGCCGATCCAGGCGGTGCGCGCCGTGCTCGACAGCGGCGAGATCGGCAGGCCGTTCTTCGGCCGCATCTCGTTCCGCTCCGCCTATGACGTGTTTTCCGGCCAGCCTTACCTGGCGACGGGCAAGCGCTTCATCATCGAGGATCTCGGCATCCATATCCTCGACATCGCCCGCTTCCTGCTCGGCGACGTTTCGAACCTCACCGCACGCACCGCGCGCGTCAACCCCAGCATCGCCGGCGAGGACGTGGCAACGATGCTCATGGACCATGAAGGCGGCGCAACCTCCGTGGTCGATTGCAGCTATGCGACAAAGCTTGCCACCGAGCCGTTCCCCGAGACGCTGATCGAGCTCGACGGCAGCGACGGCACGATCCGACTGGCGCAGGGCTACCAACTCACCGTCACCGGCAAGAGCGGAACCACTGTGAGCGACGTGTCGCCGCCGCTGCTTTCCTGGGCGTCACGGCCATGGCACAACATCCAGGAAAGCGTCGCGGCGATCCAGAAGCATTGGGTGGACTGCCTGATGACGGCCAAGGAACCGGCGACATCCGGCGCCGACAATCTGAAGACTTTCGCGCTGGTCGAGGCTGCCTATGCCGGTGCCGCCGGCCGGCAACCGGTGCGGATCGACGACCTGCTCAAATGACCATGGATCCCCTCCTCCTCTACGGCACGCGCGCGGTCGACGCCGAACCGGTCCGGCTCAGCGCCGGCCCGCTCAGCGCCGATTTCGTCAACGGCAATCTGCGCACCATCCGGCACGGCGGCATCGAGGTGCTGCGCGCCATCGCCTACATCGTGCGCGATCGCGACTGGGGCACCTACGAGCCGGCGCTGGAGGATCTGGTCATCGAACAGAGCGATGACAATTTCTCGGTGCGCTACTCGGCAAGCTGCGAGGGGCCGGGCGGAAGCCGGCTCGGCTTTGGCGCCAGGATCAAAGGCCGCGCCGACGGCCGTCTCAGCTTCGATGTGAGCGCGTTGCCCGACAGCGATTTCGAGACCAACCGCTGCGGCTTCTGCATCCTGCATCCGATCGCCGGCCTCGCTGGCAGCCCGGTCAAGGTCGAGCACACGAACGGCAGCGTGGTGGACACGCAACTGCCGCTGCTGATCGACCCCTGGCAACCCTTCAAGGATATACGCGCCATCACTCATCAGGTGCGGCCCGGCGTCAGTGCCGAATGCCGGATGGAAGGCGACACGTTCGAGATGGAAGACCAGCGCAACTGGTCCGACGCCTCCTACAAGACCTATGTGCGGCCGCTCGCTCTGCCATGGCCCTATGTGCTGCCGGCCGGCCAGCCGATGCGCCAGACCGTCAGCCTGCGCATCACCAGCGACGCGAAGGCTGCTACCGCGACGACGGACAGCGAACCTGTCCAGGCCGAACTTGGCGAGGCCGGGGCGAAGCTGCCCGATGTTGGCGTGGTCATTTATCCGGAAGATGTCGAGTCAGCGCTTGGCAACCTTTCGCTGCTGTCGAAGCTTGGCCCGCGGCAGCTTCTCCTCCACTACGATCCGACACGCGGCCACGGCCTTGATGCCTTGCGCGCCCATGCCGAACTCGCCGCCGCATTCCCCGCCAAGACGACCCTCGAATGCGTGGTCGCCTGCGCCGGTGATCTCGACGTCGAACTGTCCGGCGTCGCGGAGATGGTGCGCAGGGCAGGTTTGCGGCTCGATGCCATCGCGATCTCGCCTTCGGTCGACCGGCAGTCGACGCCGCCCGGCAGCGTCTGGCCGGCCTGCCCGCCGCTCGAGGACGTCTATGCCGCGGCCCGCCGCGCCTTCCCCGGCATCCGGCTCGGCGGCGGCATGTTCAGCTATTTCACAGAGCTCAACCGCAAGCGCGTTCCGGCCGGCGCGCTCGATTTCATCACCCATTGCACCTGCCCGATCGTGCATGCGGCCGACGATCTCAGCGTCATGCAATCGCTGGAGGCGCTGCCTTTCATCACCCAGTCGACACGGGCGATCTACGGCGCGAAGCCTTATCGCATCGGCCCCTCGACCATCGCCATGCGACAGAACCCCTATGGCGGCGCGACCAAGGAGAATCTTCGCGGCCAGCGCATCGCCATGGCGAATCGCGATCCGCGCCATGCCGGACTGTTCGCTGCCGCCTGGACAGTCGGCTATGCCGCGCGCGTGGCGCCGGCCGGGCTGGAGATGCTGACGCTTTCCGGCTTCACAGGGTCGTTCGGCGTGCTGGCGGCCGCCGGCGAACCCGCCGAGGAAGGAACGCCGCGGCCGATCTTCCACGCCGTGCAAGGTCTCGCCGCGTTGGCCGGCCATACGCATATCGCTGTGCGCGTCAGCGACGATCGCGTGGCTGCGCTGGCGGGCCGCTCGCCGGCGGGCGCCGTCACAGCCTGGCTGGCAAACATCACCTCGGACGACGTGCCTGTCGATGCCTTGGCGCTGGTTCGCGAAACGGCAGGCCAGGTTACAATTTGGGAGGGGGCGGGTGTGCGCAGGCTCGGCCTCAGCGCAGCTTCGGGCCGCCTGACGATGTCGGCCTATGCCATAGCCAGGATCGGCTGAGCGAAGCTACTTCCCGGAGTTCATCACATAGAGGGCGCGCGAGCGTTCCAGGTGCTTGATCATCGCCTTCTCGGCGCCTTCGGCGTCCTTCCTCTCGATGCAGCCGATGATCTCCTCGTGCTCGGTCAGCGTGAACTTTTCCTTGCCGGTCCAGATCAGCATCTCGGTGTGATATTCCTTCAGCCAGCCGAGCATCGCTTCGCTGACCGCAACATAGATCGGATTGCCTGAAATCGCCGCTATCTGGGTATGGAACCGCATGTCGGCGGAGATGAACGCCTCGGCATCGCCGCGCGCGGCGCGCTGCTCGGCGACGGTTGCCTTGAGCCGCTGCACGTCCTCAGGCGTCGCCTTCTCGGCCGCTTCCTTGACCATGCCGCGCTCGAAGAAGATGCGCGCGCTCTTCAGGTGCTCAAGTGTGTCCTTCGACGAAGACAGGATGATCTTGGCCGCGCCGTCAACCTGTTTGATGATCGATTTGGCAGTGAGCTGCAGCACCTTGGCGCGCTCGCCATGCGAGATGGCGACGAGACCCATGTTGCTCAGCGCCTGCATCGCTTCACGGATCGCCGGTCGGCCGACCTCGAAGCGCTCCATCAGCTCGCGCTCGGACGGCATGTCGTCGCCCGGCTGCAATTCGCCGCTGGTGATCAAGCGCTTCAGCCTGACGAAGACTTCGTCGGAAAGCTTGCGCCGGACGATCGGTTCCGAACGGTTCATCGCCGCGAATCACTCCCTTGACCGAGTCCCAATCTAGCACCGCGGCCGCAATTTCCGGAATGCCCGTCGCCCCTGCCGCATGACGCCCCGCCGGGCAGGATATTGCTTGCAATGCTTATGTACTCATTATACCAGATTTCGAGCGCAGGGAATTCTTTTCCTGCCTTTCGACTGAGTACGGCCGGCCATGATCACCCTCACCTATCGCATCGAGACCTCGGGAAGCATCGAGGCGCTGGCGGCCAAGATCGCCAGCGACCAGTCGACCGGCACCTTCGTCGCATTGCCTGGGGAAACCGAGGAGCTGAAGGCAAGGGTGGCGGCTGGCGTGCTGGCGATCCGGCATTTGCCGGACGCAGCGCAACCTTCGATGCCCGAGGCCGGCGGCGGTCCCTTCAGGCGCGCCGATGTCGACATCGCCTTTCCGTTCGACGCGATCGGCACCGATCTCGCGGCGCTGATGACGATTGCGATCGGCGGTACCTATTCGATCAGGGGGCTGTCCGGCATCCGCGTCGTCGACATGAAGCTGCCGGAGGAATTCAGGGGCGCCCATCCCGGCCCGCAATTCGGTGTCGCTGGCAGCCGCAGGCTGACCGGTGTCGAGGGCCGCCCGATCATTGGCACCATCGTCAAGCCGGCGCTGGGTTTGAGGCCGCATGAGACAGCCGAGATGGTGGGCGAGCTGATCGAGGCCGGCGTCGACTTCATCAAGGACGACGAGAAGCTGATGAGCCCGGCCTATTCGCCGCTGTCGGAGCGGGTGAAGGCGATCATGCCGCTGATCCACGATCATGAGCAGAAGACCGGCAAGAAGGTGATGTACGCCTTCGGCATCTCGCACGCCGATCCCGACCAGATGATGCGCAACCACGATCTGGTGCTTGAAGCCGGCGGCAATTGCGCGGTGGTGAACATCAACTCCGTCGGCTTCGGCGGCATGGTATATCTCAGGAAGCGCTCCGGGTTGGTGCTGCACGCGCATCGCAACGGCTGGGACATCCTCACCCGCCATCCGGGCCTCGGCATGGATTTCAAGGTCTGGCAGCAGTTCTGGCGGCTGCTCGGCGTCGACCAGTTCCAGATCAACGGCATCGCCTCGAAATACTGGGAGCCGGACGACTCCTTCATCCGCTCCTTCGAGGCGGTGACGACGCCGCTGTTTTCGCCTGATGATTGCGCCCTGCCTGTGGCTGGCTCCGGCCAATGGGGCGGACAGGCGCCCGAGACCTATGAGCGCACGGGACGCACAGTCGATCTCCTCTATCTCTGCGGCGGCGGCATCGTCAGCCATCCCGACGGGCCGGGCGCCGGCGTGCGCGCCGTGCAGCAGGCTTGGCAGGCAGCGGTCGAGGGTGTCCCGCTCAACGACTACGCCAGGAGCCATGTCGAGCTGGCACGCTCGATCGAGAAATTCGCCGACGGCAAGGCGGTCTGAACATGCAGAACCTGCTCCTCAGCTATTATGGCGACGACCTCACCGGCTCGACCGACGTCATGGAAGCGCTAGAGCTTGGCGGCGTGCCGACCGTGCTTTTCATGCGCAAGCCGGATGCCGGACTGATGGCGCGCTTCGCGCATTGCCGTGCCGTGGGGCTCGCCGGGACCAGCCGCAGCGAAACGCCGCAATGGATGGACACGCATCTGAAGGACGCTTTCATCTGGCTGAAGACGCTTGAAGCCGAGATCTGCCACTACAAGGTCTGCTCGACCTTCGATTCCAGCCCGACGATCGGCAGCATCGGCCGAGCGATCGAAATCGGCTGCACGGTATTCGCGCAGGACTGCGTGCCGCTGGTGGTCGGCGCGCCGCAGCTCAAGCGCTACACCGCATTCGGCCATCTCTTCGCGGCCTATCGCGACAGATACTACCGCATCGACCGCCACCCGGTGATGAGCCGCCACCCGGCAACGCCGATGGATGAATCGGACCTCCTGGTGCATCTGTCGCGCCAGACGAACCTGGCCTCGGGACTGCTCGACCTGGCGACGCTGCGCTCGCCGGGCCGGGTTGTTGTCTTCGACAGGCTGGCCGCCGGCGTGGCGATCCTGCTTATCGATGTCGACAGCCCCGAAAGCCAGGCGCTGGCCGGCAAGGAAATATGGCGCACCCGAACACCAGGCGGACACTTCGTCGTCGGTTCCTCCGGCATCGAATACGCGCTGCTTTCCGAGTGGGCTGGTGACAGGGCTCCGGGCAGCGGGGGCAGCTTCTCGCCCCCGGGTGCAGCCGACCGCATCGCGGTGGTGTCGGGCAGTTGCTCGCCGACGACGGAGCGGCAGATCCGCCATGCGATGAACGACGGGTTCGACGGCGTCGAGGTCGATCCGGTCGAGCTGGTCTCGGAGCGTTCCGACAAGGCGATCGCGCGCGCTGCGGCGGCCGGCAAGGCCAGCCTCGAGGCCGGGCGCAGCGTGATCCTCTACACGGCGCTTGGCCCCGCCGCCGACCGCGGCGCCGAGATCGACCGCCAGGAGGGCGCCCGCCACAAGCTCGGCCGCGGCCTCGGCGAACTGCTGCGCGCATTGACCGTGGACCAGGAGTTGAAGCGCGTGATTATCGCCGGCGGCGATACGTCGAGCCACGCGCTCGGCCAGATGGGCGTCGACGCGCTGACGGTCAGGATGCCGCTGCCGGCGTCGCCCGGCTCGCCGCTGTGCGTCGCCCATTCGAGCATCGCCGCAATCGACGGGCTGGAGGTGGCGCTGAAGGGCGGGCAGGTCGGTACCGATCGCTATTTCTCGACCATCCGTGACGGTCTCGGCGGTTGATAGCGCCATGCCGCACTCACCCGCATTCGGCTCGCTGTGGCCAGGGGACTGACCAATGACACAGATGCCTCAAGTCTGGATCGGCACAAGCTGGAAAATGAACAAGGCGCTCGCGGAGGCGCACGCCTTCGCCAGCGGCCTGCTTGCCGACCCGGAAGGCGACCCGCGTGTCCAGCGCTTCGTCATCCCGCCCTTTACGGCGGCGCGTGAGGTCAAGGCGATGCTGAAGGATACGTCCGTCAAGGTCGGAGCCCAGAACATGCATTGGGCCGACGAAGGCGCATGGACCGGCGAGATTTCGCCGGTGATGCTGAAGGATTGCAATCTGGACATCGTCGAGCTCGGCCATTCCGAACGCCGCGAGCATTTCGGCGAAACCGACGAGACCGTGGGCCTCAAGACCGAGGCCGCCATACGCCACGGCTTGACTCCTTTGATCTGCATCGGCGAGACGCTGGCCGAGCGCGAGGCCGGCCTCGCCCACGATGTCCTCGACAGGCAGGTGCGCGGCGCGCTGTCCAAACTCAGCGCCCCGCAGAAGCGGGCGCCGATCCTGCTTGCCTACGAGCCGGTCTGGGCAATCGGCGTCAACGGCATTCCGGCGACCTCGGACTACGCCGACGCGCGCCAGGCGGAGATCATCGCTGCCGCACAGGACGTGCTCGGCCGCCGCGTCCCTTGCCTCTATGGCGGTTCGGTCAACCAGGACAATTGCGCCGAACTCATCGCATGCCCGCATATCGACGGGTTGTTCATCGGACGCGCCGCCTGGCAGGTCGAGGGCTACCTCGACATCCTGTCCAGATGCGCCGCCAAACTATGAGGAGACGATCATGAAGCTCGCGGTTGCAGGGGACAGCGCCGGCGAAGGCCTGGCCAGGGTTCTGGCCGATCATTTGAAGGACAGGCACGAAGTGTCGGAAGTGTCGCACACCGAAACCGGCCCCGACCCGTTCTACGCCAATCTGTCCGACCGGGTCGCGAGCGACCTGCTGGCCGGCAAATATGACCGCGCCATTCTGATCTGCGGCACGGGGATCGGCGTCTGCATCTCGGCCAACAAGGTGCCGGGCATCCGCGCGGCGCTCACCCACGACACTTACTCGGCCGAGCGCGCCGCGCTGTCGAACAATGCCCAAATCATCACCATGGGAGCGCGGGTGATCGGGCCTGAACTGGCGAAGTCGATCGCCGATGCCTTCCTCAAGGAGACGTTCGATCCGAAAGGGCGATCGGCCGGCAACGTCGCCGCCATCGATCGGGTCGACGCCAAGTACAACGCTCGCTGACCGCGATACTTCCCGCTTCGCGAGCTTGGCTGGACCAGAAGAAGAACGTTTCCACGCCGCTGCGAAACGCTCTAAAAAGCGCGTCGCGATCCTTCGGATTCGCTCCATGCGCTTTAGCTTTTGATTTCACGCATGTCTTTGTCCCGAAACCGGTTCCCACTTTCGGAAGACATGCTTTAGTCTCATGGCCGAAGACGATGCAGGGAGACGCAAATGAGCCTGACGCAGAAGCTGATCAATGACGGCAATGCGGCGGTCGACGAAATGCTGGTCGGCATCATCGCCGCGCATCCCGAGCATCTCTGGCGTCCGGACAACGCGCCGCGTGCCGTCGTCGCCAAACATGGCCCGCGGACCGGCAAGGTGGCGCTGATAATCGGCGGCGGCTCCGGCCATGAGCCGACCTTCCTCGGCTATGTCGGCAAGGGCCTGGCGGATGCCGCAGCGATCGGCAACGTCTTCGCCTCGCCGCCGCCGCAGCCCGCGGTCGACGCGGCAATGGCCGCGAGCGGCGGTGCCGGCGTCCTGTTCATGTATGGCAACTATGCCGGCGATGTGATGAATTTCGACATGGCCGCCGAGCTTTTGGAGATGGAAGGCATAGAGGCGCGCACGGTGCTGACCACCGACGACATCGCGTCGGCGCCACGCGACCAACGGCAAAAGCGCCGCGGCGTGGCCGGCAACGTGTTCATCTTCAAGGCCGCTGGAGCGGCCGCCGACATGATGATGCCGCTGGACGAGGTGGAGCGGATCGCCCGTCACGCCAACGACCGCACCTTCACCATGGGCGTGGCGCTCTCGTCCTGTTCCCTGCCGCAGACGCGGCGGCCAAGCTTCGACCTCCCCGTTGGCGAGATGGAGATCGGCATGGGCATCCATGGCGAGCCCGGCGTGCGGCGCGGACCATTGCGTTCGGCCAACGATGTCGCCGACGAAATCATGGACGCGATCCTGGCGGAAATGAAGGCGCCGGCCGGCGATCGTGTCGCGGTGCTGGTCAACTCGCTCGGCGCGACGCCGCTAATGGAACTCTACATCCTGAACGCCCGGATCGCGGAACGCCTGAAGGCTGCCGGGCTGGTCGTCCACAAGACGCTTGTCGGCCCCTACTGCACGTCGCTCGACATGGCCGGCGCCTCGATTACCGTCATGCATCTCGATGACGAATTGCAGCGCATGATCGACCATCCCTGCGACTGCGCCATGTTCCGGAGCTGAGCGAGATGGAGTTTACGACCGGGGATTTGAAAACCCTTTTCGGCGCCTTCTCCGCGCGAATGGCGACGGAGCGCGACAGGCTCTGCGCGCTTGACGGTGTGATCGGCGACGCCGATCACGGCATCGCCATGGAGCAAGGCATGAAGGCCGCGGCCGATGCAGCCCAAGCCGCCGAGGGCACGCTGCAGGATGTGTTCAATGCCGCCGCCAAAGGCTTTCTCAACGCGGTCGGCGCCTCCTCCGGACCACTCTATGCGACCGCGCTTCTGCGCGCCGGCAAGGCCGCGGGTCCGCGCGGATCGATGCCGAGCGGCGAGTTGCGGACCGTCATTGCGGCGATGCGCGACGGCATCGTCCAGCGTGGCAAGGCGGAACCCGGCCAGAAGACAATGCTCGATGCCTGGGCTCCCGCCGCGGACGCGGCAATCAATGGCCAGAACGCCGATGCCATAGCCGCCGCTGCCCGCCAGGGCGCGGAGGCGACACGCGATATGATCGCGACCGTCGGCCGCGCCGCGCGTCTCGGCGAACGCTCGCTGGGCCATCCGGACCCAGGCTCGGTTTCGGCCGCAATGCTGGTCGAAGAAATCTGCAATGCGATGAAGACTGCTTAGGCCGTCTGCCGGCCGGGTCCTCAACCAAGGAAGGCGGCGGCGCGTGGCGTTCCCCAGGGTCGTGTCAGTCCGGTTCCGCTCAATTGCGGGTTCGCAGCCGTACCTTTTCGGCGAAGGCCTCCACCTCGCCCTCGCGAGGTTCCTTGCCGGTGTGCGTGAGCAGGTAGGCCGGCGTCAGGAAAAGACGGTCGCTTACCGGCTCGACGATCTCGAGCGAGTAGTAGCCGATCTGCGTGAAGTACAGCACGCGCGCCCGCACGAAGGCTTCCGTGTCCGCGTAACCGTGCCGCGAAAACATCGCCCGGATGGCGTCGACCCGCGCATCGTCCTCCTCGGTCACGATACGATGGACCTTGGCGGACTGGCGCGACCAGGCGCGCACGGCGAAATCCAAGCGCGGATTGAACAGCGATTCATCCAGCCAGCACTCGAAGACATTGAGCACGGCCTGCGTTATCGACGCGGCGGGCCGGCCCGCCTGCTCGACGATGAAACGGGTGTTGTTGTTGCGCCAATAGTCCAGAAGCTGATCCAGCAGATCCTGGCGGCTCTTGAAATACCAGTAGAAGCTCGAGCGGGAGACGTTCAGCTTCTGCCCGAGCGCGAGCACGCGCACCGCCTCAACCCCCTCGGAGATCAGCGTCTCCAGCGCGAGCTTCATCCAGTCCTCGCGCGTCACCTTGGTGTTGCCGATCAGACCGGACCGTCGCACGACGTCTTCAACACTGGAATCGGAGAGCATAGCGAGCCAGACAAAATTTAACCGCGGCTAGATAGACCTGAAACCGAACCGCTACAATGCTGGCGATTGTTCGAGCCATTCCCACAGATAAGGCGCGAGGCCCCGGTCGACGTGGAGACGCGCACGATCGGCGTTACCGAACCGGTAGAAAAGGACATTGACGCCGGCGAAAAGGATCGAGGCCGAGCGACTTGCCGGCCTCGGATCGAGCGCTGTGCCCCGCGCGATCAGATTGTCCAATTTCGGTCCCTCGATCTCGAACACATGGAACCCCGCATCCATGACCGAGACCGCGAACCCGGCCTCATGCCAGCCGGCCGCAATCGGGAATGGCCGTTCGCCGACGGCAAGAATGCGATCACGCGCAATCCGGACCATGTATTTATCGCCGCTGGCAACCGCGCCGGCTCCGACGCCCTCACCCACGAGACTGGATGATTGCGCCCAGGCGGTCAGGTCGCCGCTGACCAGAAGCTGGTTCAGCCCGCCAACCGTCCGCACGGTCACACCATCCTTGTTCGGCGTCGCGATGGCGAAGTCGGGCACCGCCAGCCACTTTTCGGCAAGGTTACGCATGCAGGCGGCTCCCTTCCGGATCGAAGGCGCAGGGCGCGACTATGGTGGCCTGCCGCACAACGCCGAGATGCTGAACGTCGATCGTCTCGCCGTGCCGCGCGGCGCCCCGTTCGATGAGCGCCAGGGCAACCGGGCGCCCCAGGGTCGGGCTATGATAGCTGGAGGTGACGAAACCGACGCTTCGGAGGCGGCCCCCGCTTTTCTCGACGCCATGGGCGCCGGTCGCCAGCGGCGCCTCGCCGTCGCGGACCGTGAGGCCGACAAGCTGATCGCGATCGGACCTGTTCGCCGCCTCGGTGAAAAGCGAGCGCCGACCGACGTACTCACCGGTACGTTTGGTGCGCGGCCCCGCCACGCCCAGGTCGTGCGGCATGATGTTGCCGTCGGTGTCCTTGCCGATGACGATGTACCCCTTCTCCGCGCGCAAGATCATTAGCGATTCGAGGCCGAGCAGAACGGCATCGAACGCGCGGCCCTCCTGTCGCATCCGCTCCCATAGCGCCTCGGCCCGGTCGGCGCGGATGGAGATTTCGTAGCTTCGGTCGCCGGTGAAGGAGACCCGGGCTATGCGCACCTCGTCGCCGGCAAAGCGGCCGGTGGCGACGGCCATGTGCGGCAGGCTGGCATCGTCCAGCGCGGCACCCAGGTCGAGCGCCTCCACGAGCCCGCGCGCATTCGGACCCGAGACGGTCAAAGTGGCGTATTGCGCGGTGGCGTTGTGGATATAGACCGCGTCGCGACCGAAACGATCCTGCCGCCATTCTTCCAGCCGGACATGGACGGCGGCGACATGCGACGACGAGCAGGAGACGATGAAGCGGTGCTCGTCGAGACGTACCAGAACGCCGTCATCGAAGACGACGCCATTTTCCGACAGCATGAAGCCATAGCGGCAATGGCCAGGCTTCAAGGTCGACATGGTGTTGTAGTACATGAAGTCGACCAATTCGGCCGCGCGCGGGCCGATCACATCGATCTTGCCGAGCGTCGAGCCGTCGAAGAGCGCGACGGACTGCCGGGCGCGCCGCGCTTCCTCCTGGATCGCGGCCCCGGCTTCGCCGCTTCCATAGAAGGCTGGCCTCAGCCAGCCGCCATATTCCTGGAACACCCCGTTCGCTGCGCGATGGTTTGCCTCCAGCGGCAAGCGGCGGACCGGGGCGTGCATGCTTCCCCGGCGCGTTCCCGCCAGGCTTGCAAACGGCACAGGCGTGAATGGCGGCCGGTAAGTGGTGGTGCCGACCTCGGGGATGGCGCGGCCGGTAATTTCGGCCAGCAGCGCCAG
Organism: Mesorhizobium silamurunense; assembly: GCF_014843905.1. Classification (NCBI taxonomy): domain Bacteria; kingdom Pseudomonadati; phylum Pseudomonadota; class Alphaproteobacteria; order Hyphomicrobiales; family Phyllobacteriaceae; genus Mesorhizobium; species Mesorhizobium silamurunense. The sequence continues at coordinate 45,185 of NZ_LPVS01000095.1, forward strand.
GCCGTTCAGGTTCGACGTCTTACCCTGGTCCGTCGCCATGCCGAGCGTGGTGTAGCGCTTCAGGTGCTCGACGGAGACGAAATTCTCCCGCGCCGCAAGCTCGACGTCCTTGGCGGTGACATCGCTTTGGTAGTCGATCCAGACGCGGCCTTTGGCCTTGGGCTTCGGCCACAGGCTGACAACGCCCAGCGTTGCTTCCGCTCCTGTGTTGCGGGGCGCTGGCGAAGAAGAGGAACCGAACGCATCGAGGGCCGACACGCCGCTGGCCAAGGTCTCGGAAAGCGAGACCGTGCCGGCCATGGCGCCGGCCACGCCGATCCCGTCCACAGCCTCCCCCGGAGCGAAAGCCGCCAGTTGATCGCTCCAGGCGAGCTCGCCCTTCGCCTGCGAGAACAGGTGCACCGTGGGTGTCCAGCCGCCGGAGACGAGCACGCAGTCAGCCGCGAGCGCCGTGCCGTCATCGAGCAGGACACCCTGGACGGCATTGCGCCCGCGTGCCGCCGCAATCGTGCGCCCCGCCAGGACGCGAATACCTGTCTTCGCTTGCGCGCCGCCGTCGCGCCGGCAATCGACCACCGTCACCAAAGCGCCGGCCGCGGCGAGCGCCGAAGCCGGCTCATAGGCGCTGTCGTTGTTGGTGGCGACCACGATCTGCCGGCCGACAAGCACGCCGTGCCGGCGCAGATAGGCAAATGCGGCATCGGCGGAAAGTATGCCTGGAAGGTCATTGTTGGCGAACGGAACCGGCCGCTCGATCGCCCCCGTCGCCAGCACGATGCGGCGCGGCCGCACGCGCCACAGCGTGTCCGGCCGGCCGTCGCGATGCCGCTGATTGAGCGCGACCAGATTGTGATCGTATAGGCCGAATGCGGTCGTATCGCTCAGCACGAGCTGGCCGCCGCTCTTCAGCTTGGCGACCGTTGCCTCGACCCACGCCGTCCCCTCGACACCGTCGACTTCGCCCGCGCGGTGGCGCAGCGATCCGCCGGGATGCGTCCTGTCATCGACCAGGACCACCGAGTGCCCGGCCGCCGCAGCGCCGGCAGCCGCGGCGAGGCCTGCCGGTCCGGCGCCGACCACCAGAACGTCGCAATGGTGGTTGATCTGGTCCGCGACCTGGCGCGGCTTCCAATCGCGGTCGACGACACCAAGTCCGGCCATGGCGCGGATGCGCGGCTCGAACAGATGCCAGTCCGGCCACATGAAGGTCTTGTAGTAGAAGGCGGCGGGCAGGAAGCGGGCAACGCGGTCGAGCACCGCGTTGCGGTCCGCCAGCGCCGTCGGCGACGCGTTGACGCTCTTGACGACGATTCCATCGCTCGCCGGCTCGGTCGTTGCCCGCGCATTCGGCACGCGGCCGTCGTCGCTCTCGACATCGACCAGTGCGTTGGGCTCCTCGACGCCGGAACCCCAGATGCCGCGCGGCCGATGATATTTGAAGCTGCGGCCGACGATCGCCTGGCCGCTCGCCAGCAACGCGGAGGCGATCGTGTCGCCGGCGAAGCCCTCGACGCTTCGGCCGTCGAAGGTGAAGGTCAGCGGACGGGCGCGATCGATGTCGCTGCCGCCATTGGGGAGACGCGACGCGCTCATGCGCCGTGCTCCGTTTCGCCGAGCACAGAGGAACCCGAGACCTTGTGGTTGACGCTGTCGCGGCTCATCGCAAAGAACTCGCCGCAGGTCAGGTGCATCCAGATCTCGCGGCTCGGCCCCTTCGGATTGTCGCGCATATGGAGATAGCCGGCCCAGCGCTCGGCCGTCACATCGCCGTCGGGTCTAAGGTTGCCGGCCTCGCCGCCATAGTGAAACTCGCTTTCTTCGCGCGGCCCGCAGAACGGACAGGGAAAGAGCTGCATCTTTTCTACACCTTCAATGGGCAATGCCGGAGCCGGCAGCCTCGTCGATCAGCCGGCCGCGGGCGAAGCGGTCAAGATCGAAAGGCCGGCTGATGTCGTGGTGCCTTCCGGTGGCAAGCAGATGGGCAAGCAGCGTGCCGCCGGCGGGAATCGCCTTGAAGCCGCCAGTGCCCCAGCCGCAATTGAGGAAGAGGCCGGGCAACGGTGATTCGCCGATGATGGGCGAGGAATCCGGAACCACGTCGACGATGCCAGCCCATTGGCGCATCATCTTCAGTTGGCCGAAGATCGGGTACATGTCGAGCATGCCGGCGATCACACCTTCCAGCACCGGCAGGTTGCCGCGCTGGCCATAGGACGGGATGCGGTCGAGCGCGCCGCCGATGACGAGTTCGCCCTTGTCCGACTGGCTGACATAGACGCCCGTGTCCGGTGAGATCACCACCGTGTCGAGGATCGGCTTGACCGGCTCGGATACGCAGGCCTGCAGCGCATAGGAATTGACGGGCAGGCGAAATCTCGCTTTCGCCGCCAGCACCGACGAATGGCCGGCCACGGCCATGCCCGTGCGCTCGGCCCGGATCGCGCCGCGCGTGGTGACGACGCCGCGACAACGTCCATCCTCGACGATGAAATCGGCAATCTCGCAGTTCTGAATGATGTCGACGCCGAGACGGCTTGCCGCGCGCGCGTAACCCCAGGCGACGGCGTCGTGGCGGGCAGTGCCGCCGCTCGGCTGCCATGTGCCGCCATAGACCGGATAGCGGGCGTCCGGGCCGAAATTATAGATCGGCACGACGCGGCGCACGTCCTCGACCGAGAACAATTCGCAATCGATGCCATTGACCTGGATGGCGTTGACGGATCGCGTCGCGGTTTCCATTGCCGCTTCGCTGTGCGCGAGGGTGAGGATGCCGCGCGCGGAAAACATCACATTGTAGTTCAGGTCCTTCGACAGGGTCTTGTAGAGGCTGTGGGCCAGCCCGTAGATCGCCGCGCTTTCGGGATAGAAATAATTCGAGCGCACCACGGTGGTGTTGCGGCCGGTGTTGCCGCCGCCGATCCAGCCCTTCTCGAGCAACGCCACGTTGGTGACGCCGTGGTTCTTGGCGAGATAGTACGCCGTAGCGAGGCCGTGGCCGCCGCCGCCGATGATGATGGCGTCGTAACGCAGCTTCGGCTCGGGCGAGCGCCAGGCCTTTTCCCAGCCGGTCTGGCCGGCGACGCCTTCCTTGAAAAGTGAAAGCGCTGAATAGTGTCTTGTCATGAACTCAAGCCCGCATCGTCACGTGACCGATGTTGCATCGGTGCGAAGGGGCATTGAGACGCCGCGTCAGCGGCGTATTGCCAAACCGACGCTATCAACTCGCCCCGCCCTCGAAAATCCATGATCCATTCCGTCCCGCCGCGGATCGACGAAGGCCGTCAACCTTCGCGCGGCGCGAACTTATCTTGAATGGACACCTGTGTCCATTAGGCAATCGAGCCCGCGCGTCGCACGAGCACGGCACCGGCGATCTGGACCCGAGTGAAATGCGTTTGCGCGCGTCGGGCCGATGGCGGATTTCATTTGCTTGGTGATCCCCCATCGATAGGGCAAACTGCCTGCCGGGCTGTCAGGAGGAGAAATGAGAGCACGCGCAGCGACGGTCGGAGACCTCGAGGATGTTTTCCGCGGCCTGTCCAAGCGAATGTCGGACGAGTACCTGGCGGCCGGCAAGGACAGCAAGGCCGCTTACGACAATCTGATGATGAACCTGAAGGAAGGCCGGGCGCATGCGCTGGTCGAAGGCGACAAGGCCGTCGCCATCATCGCCTGGCATGAGCATGGCGACGCGGCCGACACGCTGTTTGCCGCACAGGAGGATTTCTTCAGAGCCGCAACCGTTCGCTTCTGCAGGCGTCACATCCGCCATATCCAGGCGCTTGCCGGCAACCTGCCCGTACACTCGCGCAGCTGGCTCAATGAACCGGACGTCGCGAAATGGTTCCGGGTCATCGGCTATATCGAGCGAGGACGGGAGAACGGCGCGACCCTGTTCGAGCTGCCGCCCTCTTCCAGCGGCTGAGACGTTCCGGTTATCTCTCGCGCCAGCTTGCACCACGCAGCAATTGGCGGGATGGTGTGGGAAGGCAGCCGGGGCGCTGGCACGCCGAAGATGCATGGCTGCTGGAAATCGAGATGTTGCGCGCTTGCCTGGCCCTTGTCGCCCTTGTTGCCCTGGTGGGACCGACAGAAGCAGGCGAGCGGCCGGCTCATCTCTTCGACCACTCCGATCTGGCGGCCGCCTATTTGGATGAGTCCGATCTTGTGACCGCCTATACGACCGGGATGGCCCGCTACCGTCTTCAGCTCATGGCGCGCACTGGCACGGCCAACCTCGCCGCCCCTCTCGAACCCCTGACTTTGCGACCGGAGTTTCGCCAGCGGACATGGCGCTCTGCCGATGGCAGCCTGCTGCAGGGCTTCTCCGGCAAAGGCGGCTTCCGGCTGACCGTCGGCAACTGCCTTGCCCGCATCTGCGCGGCCAGCGAGTGCAGCGAGGCCGGCTGGCCGGTCTATGCCTGCAGCGACGGCCGCAAGCGCAAGATGTCGGTCAAGAGCTTCGTGACCGCAACCTTCGACGGCGTCCCTTACCGGCGGTTGAGCGCTCCGCCGGAACCATGACCCGCAACGCGCCGGCTGCCGCTCCTCCAAAGGCCGGCTCTACTCCACCCGGCTGCCTGCGCCGTCCGATTGACTGTCAGCGGCGGCGCAACAGCCACATCAGCACCGGACCGCCGATGAGCGTGGCAACGAGGCCGGCCGGAATCTGGCGCGGGAAGATGGCTATGCGGCCGATCCAGTCGGCCAGGACCATGATCAGCGCGCCGGCAAGCACGGCGCCGACGGCCTGCGGCAAGGCGCGCGCAAGGCCGAGGCGCCGGGCGAGATGCGGCGCCATCAGGCCGATGAAGGTCAGCGGACCGACGATCAGGGTGGCGGCGGCGGTCAATACGGCAACCGTCAGCAGCACCAGGAGCCGGGTGCCGGCCACATCGACGCCAAGCGCGCGCAGCGCCGGCGTGCCCAGGGGCAGCATGTCGAGCCAGCGGACGAACAAGGGCGCCGTCGGCAAAAGGCAAAGCGCGACCGACGCGGTCATAACCGCCGAGCCTTGATCGACACCATAGGTCGAGCCGGTCAGCCAGTTGATGAGCAGCATGGCGCGCGGGTCGCCGGTGGCGGTGAGCACCAAAATCAGCGCGTCGAAGAGGGCCGTCAGCGCGACGCCGGCAAGCAGCAGCCGCTCCGGCGCGTAGGCGGCACGGCGGCCGATGGCGAGCACGGCAAGCAAGGTGGCGAAGGCGCCGATGGCGGCAGCCGCGGTCTGCACGGGACGACCCGGATCGGAGACGGAAAACATCGCCACCACCATGCCGAGCGCGGCACCGGCGCTGATACCGAGAACCTCCGGGCTCGCCATCGGATTGCCGGTCAGACGCTGCATCATCAACCCGGCGAGCGCCAGCATGGCGCCGGCGGAAAGTGCGGCAAGCACGCGCGGCCATCGCCATGACAGCAAAGGCCGCATTTGATCGCCGAAGGCAAAGCTCCACCCGTCCGGCCCGGGTCCGCAAAACACGGCAAGCACCAGAACCACAAGCAAGGCAAGGCCGATCGCCCCCAGCAGGATGCCAGGGCGCCGTATCCTGGGCAGATGCTCCGCGGCGAGCACCGGAAGTTCGGCGCCGAGGCTGAGGCGGGGCAGTAGCCACAGCAGCAGCGGCGCGCCGAGCAGCGCGGTGATGGCACCGGTCGGTAGCAGGTCGCCCTGCGGCCCGGTCGCCAACTGCATCGCCTGGTCGGCGGCCCACAGCAACGCGGCACCGAGCAGCGGCGCCACGACCAGCCGCTGGCCGAGCCGGCGCGCTCCGCCGATACGGGCGAGTGCCGGGGCCGCAAGGCCGACGAAGCCGATGACGCCGACAGCCGCGACGACGAAAGCAATGAGCGCCACAGCCATGCCGAGCCCGGCGAAGCGGTAGATGCCAAGCGGCACGCCAAGGTTGCGGGCGCCGTCGTCCTCGAGGCCGAGCAAAGTCAGCGGCCGCGTCATCAGGCCGATCGCCAGCATGGCGGCGCTGAGACGCGGCAGCAGCCACAGCGTCGTCACCCAGTCCTGCTGGCCGAGCGAGCCGGCGCCCCAGATGAACAGACCGGCCAGCCATTCATGATTGAGAACGACAAGCGCTGCGCCGATCGCTCCGGCATAAAGGCCGACGACGAGACCGGCGAGCACGACGGAAAGCGGCGACAGGCCCTTGTGCCAGGACAGCGCAAGCACGGCCGCCAACGCCGCGAAGGCGCCGGCAAGCGCCACCCATTCGCGCCCGAAGGCAAGCAGCGAGGGCGCGACGAGCGTGGCAAGCGCCAGCGCCAGATAGGCGCCGGCGGAAATGCCGACCGTATCGGGCGAGGCCAGCGGGTTGCGCAGCACCTGCTGCAGCACCGTGCCGGCCAAGCCCAATGCCGCGCCGCAGAGCAGGCTGACGACAAGCCTGGGCAGGAAGGCATAGTGGACCAGCACCTGCCGCATGTCGCCGATGTCGGGCATGAACGCCGCGTCGAACCAGAACGCCGATGGCAGTTGGACGGACAGATTGCGAAGCGTTGCCACCGCAGCCAGTGCGGCGAGCGTGGCGCACAGCAGAATAGCGACAAGCGGCCAATCGCGCCTGGCCGCAATCCGGCGTTTGGCGCCGGCCGGGATCTTGCGGCTCTGCGCCACGCTGCCGAGGCCTTCAGCCATGGGCGGTCATCGCTGCGGCAAGCACGCGCGCGAAGCGGGCAGCGGCGGGAAGCGTGCCAAACATCAGCACGGGAGGCAGGCGCATGATCGAGCGGTTGCGCACGAAGGGCATGGCGTTCCAGACCGGGCTTTCGGTCAGCGTGCCGCCGGCTCCGGCGGGCAGGGGTTCGAGATAGGCAAGACGCGCGTCATCCACCGTCGCCAGGCCGTCGATGCCGACGGTCGAAAACCCCCAGCAATTGGTCTCGGCGGTCCAGGCGTTGCGGATGCCGATGCGATCGAACACATCCTGGAACAGGCTCATGCGGCCATAGACGCGCACATTGCGCGGATCCATGAAGGAGACGATGTAGAGGGGCCTGGCCGCAAATGGCGCCAGCTCCTGTCTGACCTTTGCCAAGCTTGCCTCGGTCGCTTCGATCAGCGCCTCGCCTTCGGCCCGCCTACCGACCAGTCCGGCGAGCTTTCGCGTGGCTTCGACCGCATTGCGGTAGGGTTGGCCGTTCTCCGTATAGATGCCGATCGTCGTCACCGGTGCGACACGCTCGAGCAGCGGCTTGATGCCATCCAGATAGGGGGTGCCGAGGATGAGATCCGGCTTGAGCTGCTGAAGAAATTCGAGGTTGGGCTCGAGCAGGGTGCCGATATCGGCGACTTCGGGCGGCAGCGCCGGCTTGACCACCCACTCCTCCCAGACCTTGCGGTCGGCGATGGCGACCGGTCTGACGCCCAGCATCAGCAAGGTCTCTGCCAGCCCGCCATCGAGACAGACGATGCGCGGCGGCCTTGCCGTCGCAGCAACCGGGCGAGTGGCCGCGAAGGGCAAGGCAAAAAGTCCAAGCGCGGCGCGCCGGGTCATGCGGGAGGGCAGACGCCGAGACCTGCCGGTTTTTGTCTCGAGTGCCGGCGAACAGGATGCCACGGCGCGGGCGAGGCGATGATTGTCCGTCACATCCCTGTCCCTTCTCCCACATCCCGGTTTTCGAAATCCATCGCGATGGCCGGTTGACTATGAAACATGAGTTGAATAGTCAACAAATGAGTCATGGTTTTTCGACTGGGATCGATTCGAACCTGACAGGTTGCGCATACGTGGCGCTGCATGGCATCAGTCGGCCGATGACACACAAGCCCGTACGACAGCTTCCCGATCTCCCGCGACGACCGATCGCCGGGAAAGTCAGCCTCAACCGGGCACTGTCGAAGCTTGGATTCTGCTCACGTAAGCAGGCCGAACTGATGATCGCCGAGGGGCGCGTGCGCGTTGCCGGCAAGGTGGCGCGCGACCCGTTGCTGCGTGTCGACCCCGACCGCGATCGCATCACAGTTGATGGCGCGCCGGTCGCCGCGGAACGAAAAATCTATCTGATGCTCAACAAGCCGCGCGGGCTGGTCACCACGCGCGACGATCCTGAAGGGCGAGGCACCGTCTATGGCTGCCTCGCCGATTTAGAGCTGCCTTTCGTGTCGCCGGTCGGCCGCCTCGACAAAGCGAGCGAAGGCCTGCTTTTGATGACCAACGACACGCGCTGGGCGAACGGCTTGCTCGACCCGGCCTCGCATGTCGCCAAGACCTATCACGTGCAGATCGCTTCCGCCCTAGACGAGGGGATGCTGGAGCGATTTCGCGAAGGCGCCAGCGTCGATGGCGAGGTACTTACGGCGAGCTCGATCGAGCTCCTGCGCAGCGGCGGCAGAACGGCGTGGCTGGAGATCGTGCTCGACGAAGGCCGCAACCGCCAGATCCGCCGCCTGCTCGGCGCTTTCGACATCGAGGTGCTGAGATTAGTCCGCGTCGCGATCGGGCGCTTGCAACTCGGCGATCTGGCCAAGGGCAGCGCGCGGCACCTGACTGCCGAAGAACTGGCGATGCTTGCCGAGTGAAACCGCAGCTACCGCTGGTTCCACCGGCGAATGACCGGCTCGGTCAGGTCGTGCTCGTAGCCGAGGATGCTCAGGCTGCCGGTATCGAGGACGAAATGCTCGCCGCCCTCTGAAGGAAGGTTGACCCAGCGCGCGGCAAGCACGCGCAGGAAATGCGCGCTGGAAAAGATGAGCACGTTGCCGGCGACGGCACGAAGGCCGGCGATGATGGCATCGGCCCTGGCGCCGACATCGGCTGCCGCCTCGCCGCCCGGACAGCCGTCGCGAAACACATTCCAGCCGGGGCGTCCGGCAAGGATCTCCTTCGTCGTCACGCCTTCATAGGCGCCATAGTCCCACTCCTGCAGGTCGGACTTCTTGACCGCATTCGCACCAAAGCCGGCGAGCCGGCAGGTGTCGAAGGCGCGCTGCGACGGGCTCGACCATACCGCCTCGAAAGTCAGGCCCTTGAGACGGTCCGCGACACCCCGTGCAGCCTCCTCGCCTTTCGCGGTCAGCGGAATGTCGGTGCGGCCGGTATGCTTGCCCGACGCGCTCCATTGCGTCTCGCCATGACGGACCAGGTAGATCTCGGGAAACGCACCGCTCATCCGCCGGCCCCACAGGTTGAATGCGCCGGCAGAATGCCGGCCCGCGCCACCCTAGGCGGCGGACGGCAAAAAGAACAGGCCGCGGCGGAAGCCACGGCCTGTCCAGGCGCGGGAGGATTGCCTCTTTTGTTTGTGCGCAATTCCGGACGGAAAACCGTGGACACTTTTCCTGGAATTGCTTCTTTGCTTGCGCAATTCCGGACGGAAAACCGTTGGACACTTTTCCTGGAATTGCGTCGGTCGATCAGGCTGGCTGGAGACCGCCCGACAGCGCCAGGTCTGCCTCTTCCGGCAGCTGGCCGGCCATGGCAGCGGCGAATTGCTTCTGATCGAGCTCGCCTTCCCATCGCGCCACGACAATGGTCGCAACCGCATTGCCGACGAAATTGGTCAGCGCGCGGCACTCCGACATGAAGCGGTCGACGCCGAGGATAAGCGCCATGCCAGCGACCGGCACCGAGGGCACGACCGAGAGCGTGGCGGCCAACGTGATGAAGCCGGCGCCGGTGATGCCGGCAGCACCCTTGGAGCTCAGCATGGCAACGAGCAGCAGCAGGATCTGGTCCCCGAAGGTGAGCGGCGTGTCGGTCGCCTGCGCGATGAAGAGCGCTGCCAGCGTCATGTAGATGTTGGTGCCGTCGAGGTTGAAGGAATAGCCGGTCGGGATGACCAGGCCGACCACCGAGCGGTTGCAGCCGGCGCGTTCCATCTTGGCCATCAGCCCTGGCAGGGCGGCTTCCGAGGACGAGGTGCCGAGCACCAGGAGCAGCTCTTCCTTGATGTAGCGGATCAGCGCCAGGATGGAGAAGCCGTTGTACCATGCGACCGCGCCCAGCACGACCAGCACGAAAAGCAGCGACGTCAGGTAGAAGGTGCCGATGAGGAAAGCGAGGTTGGCGATCGTGCCGATGCCGTATTTGCCGACGGTGAAGGCCATGGCGCCGAAAGCGCCGATGGGGGCCGCCTTCATCAGGATGGCGACGAGGCGGAAGATCGGCGCGGTCAGCGCCTGCAGGAAATCGACCACGGGGCGACTGCGCTCGCCGACGAGCGCCAGCGCCACGCCGAACAGCACCGAGAAGAACAGCACCTGCAGGATATCGCCTTGCGCGAAGGCGCCGGTGATGGTGTCGGGGATGATGTTCATCAGGAAGCCGACGATGGTCGTGTCATGTGCCTTCTCGGTGAAGGTCGAGACCTTCGAGGCGTCGAGCGTCGCCGGATTGATGTGCATGCCGGCACCGGGCTGGATAACGTTGGAGACGACCAGGCCGACGATGAGCGCCAGCGTCGAGAAGACGAGGAAATAGATCATCGCCTTGCCGGCGACGCGGCCGACCTTATGCAGGTCGGAGACGCCGGCGACGCCGGTCGCGACCGTGAGGAAGATCACCGGCGCGATCACCATCTTGACCAGCTTGATGAAGGCGTCGCCAAGCGGCTTCAACGAGGCGCCGATGTCGGGATAGAAATGGCCGAGCAGGATGCCGGCGGCGATCGCCGCCAGGACCTGCACATAGAGATGCCGGTAAAAGGGAATTTTGCCGCGCGGTTCCGCGGCAGCGATTGCCGTCTGCATCGTATCCTCCGTTCAGCCCCGATCGAGAAGCTCGACCTCCCGGGGCAGTTGACCTCCACAGCATCGCGGCTGCTGCGGAAGCATTTGCAACGGACGTGCCAGATTCCGCTTCGAAGTACGGGGCATTGATTCTGTTAGGTTTTTGGCCGCATGTTCCTCGCTTCCGAGAGAGTGCGGTGCGGCAATCCGCATAGGTCGAATTGTGCTTTGTGCGAAATCATGCACAAATACACCATGCTGCAACGCCCCGCCGCTGCCGTCTCCTCGACGCCCGAACTGCTTGCCGGGCGGGCGCGGCGCGCCTGGCTGCTGTTCGCGGCGATCGCGCTTCTGATCGTGCTGGCAGCGCTCTACGGCGCCGGCCTTTACGGCCGCTCGACCGAGATCGAGGCGCTCTCCGCGCAAGGCCGCACCGATGCCAACCTCAAGGTCGCGCTGCTGCGCGCGGTGCTGGAGAATCCGCGCGCGCTGCCGCTGCTTCTGTCCGAAGACCAGCAGGTGCATGACGCGCTGACCGAGCGCAGCCCCGCCTCGATCGATGTGCTCAACCGCAAGCTCGAAGGGCTGGTTTCCGGCACCAAGGCCTCGGTGCTCTACGTCACCGGCACGGACGGTTTGGCGATCGCTTCCAGCAACTGGCGCGAACCGGTGAGCTTCGTCGGCAACGACTACGGTTTTCGCGCCTATTTCTCGGGCGCGATGCAGTCCGGCACGGCCGAGTATTTCGCGCTCGGCAATGTCAGCAAGCGTCCCGGCCTCTACATTTCGCGCCGCGTCGGCAGCGCGGCTGCCCCACTCGGCGTCGTCGTCGTCAAGATGGAGTTCGACCAGCTCGAGGCCGACTGGCACGAGGCAAACCGCCCGGCTTATGTCAGCGACGAGCACGGCGTGGTGCTGATCACCAGCGTGCCCTCCTGGCGCTTCATGACGACGGCGCCGCTGACCCCCTCAGTCACGGCTGACATCCGCGCCAGCCAGCAGTTCGGCGAGGCGCCGCTGGTGCCCTTGCCGATCACAAGACCGCAAACGCTCAGCCCGGATGTCGCGCTGGTCCACGCCATCACGCCGGGTGGCAGCGATGCGGAGTATCTGCGGCTGTCCACGGCCGTGCCATCGACACCGTGGCGGCTCGACTATCTCGTTCCGGTGGAAGCGCCTATCGCCTCGGCCCAGCGTGAAATGCGACTCCTGGCGCTCGGCGCCGTCATTCCGCTCATCGCATTTGCCGCCTATCTGTTATGGCGCCGGCAATCCGCCCAGATGCGGATCGCCGCCGAACAGGCGGCTCGTGCCGAGCTCGAGCGCCGCGTCGTCGAACGCACCCAGGATCTGAGCCTGGCGCGCGACCGGCTGCAGGCCGAAATCGCCGACCATCGCAGCACCGAGGCGAAGCTGCAGGTCATGCAGCAGGAGCTGGTACAGGCGAACCGACTTGCGACCCTCGGCCAGGTTGCCGCCGGCGTCGCGCATGAGATCAACCAGCCGGTGGCGACCATCCGCGCCTATGCCGACAACGCGCGCGTCTTCCTGGAGCGCAAGCAGACGGCGCCGGCCGAAGAAAACCTCGGCGCCATTGCCGCACTGACGGAGCGCATCGGCTCCATCACCGAAGAGCTGAAAGCCTTCGCCCGCAAGGGCCGCACCGCGGCCGAGCCGGTCGAATTGCGCAACGTCATCGAAGGCGCCGTCGTGCTGCTCAGGAGCCGCTTTGCCGGCCGGCTGGACGCGCTGGCGATCACGCTGCCGCCGCTGTCGCTCAAGGTGATGGGCAACCGGCTGCGGCTGGAGCAGGTGCTGATCAACCTGTTCCAGAACGCGCTGGAAGCGCTCGAGGGCCGCGAGGATGCGCGGGTCGAAGTGTCCGCTGCGGAAACCGCCGATGGCGTTGCGCTGATCGTGTCCGACAACGGACCGGGCATCCCGCCGGCGATCCTGAAATCGCTGTTCACGCCTTTCAACACCTCGAAGGAAAGGGGGCTCGGGCTTGGCCTCGTCATCTCGAAGGATATCGTCGCCGATTATGGCGGGCGTATCGAGGTGGCGAGCAGCGGGAGCGGCACGCGCTTCACCATCCATCTCTCGAAGGCTGGCCCGACATGACCAACGGCAATCCGGTCATCCTGATCGATGACGATAGCGACCTGCTCAAGGCGACAAGACAGACGCTGGAGCTCGCCGGTTTTGCTGTGTCTGCCTTTTCCTCAGCAAGCGAGGCACTTGCCGGCCTCGATGCCGGCTTCGCCGGCGTCGTGGTGTCGGACATCCGCATGCCCGAAATGGACGGCCTGCAGCTCTTCGACCGCGTGGTCGATCTCGACCCGGATATCCCCGTCATCCTCGTCACCGGGCATGGCGACATCGCCATGGCGGTCAAGGCGATCAAGGATGGCGCCTATGATTTCATCACCAAGCCTTTCGCAGCCGACCGGCTGGCACAAAGTGTATGGCGCGCGGCGGAGAAACGCCGGCTGGTGATGGAGAACCGCGCCCTGCGCGAGGCGGCGGAGCAGGCGCAGGAGAGTTTGCCGCTGATCGGCCAGACGCCGGCGATGGAGCGGCTGCGCCGCACGCTCAGACAAATCGCCGATACCGATGTCGACGTGCTGGTGACCGGCGAGACCGGCTCCGGCAAGGAAGTGGTGGCGAGCCTGCTGCACCGCTGGAGCCGCCGCGCCAAGGGCAATTTCGTGGCGCTCAATTGCGGCACGCTGCCGGAGACCGTGATCGAGAGCGAATTGTTCGGTCACGAGGCCGGCGCCTTCACCGGCGCGCAGAAGAAGCGCGTCGGCCGCATCGAGCATTCGAGCGGCGGCACGCTGTTCCTCGACGAGATCGAAAGCATGCCGGCTTCGACGCAGGTGCAGATGCTACGCGTATTGGAAATGCGCGAGGTGACGCCGCTCGGCACCAACGAAGTTCGGCCAGTCGACCTGCGTGTCGTTGCCGCCGCCAAGGTCGATCTCGGCGACGCGAGCCAGCGCGGCGCCTTTCGCGAGGACCTCTATTACCGGCTCAATGTCGTGACGCTCTCGATCCCGCCGCTGCGCGAGCGCCGGGACGACGTGCCGCTGCTGTTCGGCTATTTCGCCGAACGCGCCGCGGCCCGCTTCCACCGCCCAGTGCCCGCGGCGCCGGCCGCCGTCCAGCGTCATCTGAGAGAGCATGACTGGCCCGGCAATGTCCGCGAGCTCGCGCATTTCGCCGAGCGTTTCGTGCTCGGATTGGAGGAGATCGGTGGCAGCCCTTCCCCTCAGCCGGCCGATTCGGACGCGGGTGGCAGCCCTTCCCCTCAGCCGGCCGATTCGGACGCCTCCATGCCCTTGCCGGAACGGCTCGAGCGCTACGAGGCCGAGATCATTCGCGAGACACTTGGTCGCAACGGCGGCGACGTCCGGCGCACGATCGAGGCACTCGGCATCCCGCGCAAGACCTTCTACGACAAGCTGCAGCGGCACGGGATCGTGCGCGGCGATTTTTCCAGATAGATCAAGCTTGTGGAACCCGATCCGACCCCAGACCGTTGAGCCTGTCCAGGAAACCGTGGCACGTTGGCACCAGCCGTGCGGCGAACGCATGACGGCGATGGCGTTGCCGGTTGCACTTGGCAAGCGTTGATGGTTTGTTGCCGCTCAGCGGAGAACGAATGATGCGCGAATCCCTCGGTCAAGACGAATACGGCTCGGCCAGCCCCTTCGATCCGGACGATCTGCCGAATCTGAATGCGATGGGGCCGGCGATGGGTAGCGGCAACGATTTCGAGAAATACGCCGTCGCCGTCATCATCGTGTTCGGCGCACTGATCATCGGCGGGCTGATGGCCGCGTCGATGACTTTCGGCCACCGCAACGGCTTCCTGTTCGCACTCGGCGGCGCCACCGCCGCCTGGATTTCGGGCAATGCGCTGCTGCTTGACCGGCCGCGCATCTATGCGCTGTTCGTCGGCATCGCAGCCGTGCTGCTGATCGCCTCGACCATCACCCTAGTGGCCTAGGAAACAACTTAGTAGCCCAGCGCCTCGCCGGAAGCGGCGCGGCTGTCGATGGCACCGTTATAGCGAGCGCCGCCGCCCTTCTCGATCTCCGCCAGGCTCTTGCCGCCGACCAGTATGCCGGCTGCCTGGCCCCAGGTCTGGTCGCTGAGATCGAGGTGATAGCCCATGCCGGCGAGCAGCCTCTCGGTGTCGGGGGAAAGCCCGAACGGTTCGACATAGACAGTGTCCGGCAGCCACTGATGATGGATGCGCGGCGCGTCGATCGCCTCCTGGATGTTCATGCCATGGTCGATGACGTTGACGATCGCCTCCAGCGTGATGGTGATGATGCGCGAGCCGCCCGGGCTGCCGATGACCATGAACGGCTTGCCGTCCTTCGTGACCACGGTCGGGCTCATCGAGGATAGCGGCGTCTTCTTCGGCTGGATCGCGTTGGCCTCGCCCTGGACCAGCCCGTAGAGGTTGGGCACGCCGGGCTTCTGGGTGAAATCGTCCATCTCGTTGTTGAGCAGGATGCCGGTGCCTTCGGCGACGACGCCGGCGCCGAAGGAGCCGTTGAGCGTATAGGTGACGGCGACCGCATTGCCGTCCTTGTCGATGATCGAATAGTGGGTGGTTTCCTTCGACTCGCCGAAGCCCTTTGGCATCAAATCCTTCGAGACGCCGGCGCGGAACGGATCGATCTTTTCGCGGATGTCTTTCGCATAAGCCTTGTCGAGCAGTTTTGAGACCGGATTGTCCACGAAATCAGGGTCACCGAGCGCCGAATTGCGGTCGACATAGGCGTGGCGCATGGCCTCCACCATGACGTGGACCGTCTCGGCCGAGCCGGTGCCGAGATAGGATAGCGGATAGTCCTCCAGCACATTGAGTATCTCGCAGATGATGACGCCGCCCGAGCTCGGCGGCGGCGAGGAGATGATCTCGTAGCCGCGATAGGAGCAGGTCACGGGTTTCAGCTCGCGCACCGCATATTGCTCGAAATCACCCTTGGCGAGGATGCCGCCCTTGGCACCGCTTGCCTTGACGATAGCGTCGGCAATCGGCCCTTTGTAGAAGGCGTCAGGCCCTTTCTCGGAGATCGCAGACAGGGAGGAGGCGAGGTCCGGCTGGGTAAGCCGCTCGCCAATTCCATAGGGCTTGCCGTCGGGCTTGAGGAAGATGGCGGCCGCGGCCGGATCCTTGGCCAACCGGGCGGCGCTGCCGGCAAAGGAAGCGGCGTCGCCCTGGTTGAGGACGAAGCCGTCCTTGGCATAAGCGACGGCCGGCGCCATCAGATCCTGCCTGGGCAAGGTTCCGTATTTCTCGCGGGCCATTTCGAAACCGGCGACCGAGCCTGGCACGCCGACGGCAAGATAGCCGTCGAGGCTGGCGCCTTTTATCGGCTTGCCTTCCTTGTCGAGATACATGGTCTTGGTCGCCGCGAGCGGCGCGCGCTCGCGAAAATCGATGAAGGTCGAGCGGCCGTCCTTCAACCGGATGGTCATGAAGCCGCCGCCGCCGATATTGCCGGCGTTGGGATAGACGACGGCGAGCGCATAGCCGACCGCGACGGCCGCGTCGACGGCGTTGCCGCCCTTCTTCAGCACGTCGACACCGACCTCGGTGGCGAGATGCTGGGCGGTCACCACCATGCCGTGCTCGCCCTTGGCGGGAGCGGGCGAGGCGGCGAAGACGGCCGCTGATTGTGCAAAGGCGAAAGTGAACGAGAGGCTGAGGGCGATCAGCGTCCGGCGGGTGATATGCATGGCGGGCTCCGGGGGCGTGGGGGTTGCCTAGGAAAAACCCTCGGAGCGCGTTAGTCCAATAACAATTGAAGTAGCGGACGGCTCCGCCTCAAACAATCCCGCCGCCGCCGCTGGCGACGGCCGGACGCTCCGCCGCCACCTTCGCCCGGTATCCGGCCTCGCGATAGGCGGCGACCGGGTCGATGGCGCCCCCAGTCCTGAGCCGCGCCATGGCAAGGATCGGCTGGACATCGGTGCGGTAGGCCGCCTTCAAGGTCTGCGTCGCCATCAGCGCGTCGTTGGCCTCCTGGAAACCCTCCAAAGCCTTGCGGTCGACCAGTAGCGCCTGGGCGTAGGCGCGCTGCACCTCGACCGCAGACAGCATCAGGCTTTCGATCGGATCGGTTACGTTGTGGCTCTGGTCGAGCATATGCGCTGGCTTGAATCCTTTCGCGCCCGAAAGCTCGGCATCGACCAACTCGTTGAAGACGAGGAACAGCCGGTAGGGATCGATCGAGCCGGCATCGAGGTCGTCGTCGCCATATTTGGAATCGTTGAAATGGAAGCCGCCGAGTTTCTTGAACTGGATCAGCCGCGACACGATCATCTCGATGTTGACGTTGGGCGCATGGTGACCGAGGTCGACCAGGCAGAATGCCTTGTCGCCGAGCTCCTTGGCGATGATGTAATTGGTGCCCCAATCCTGTACGACCGTCGAATAGAAGGCCGGCTCGTACATTTTGTGCTCGGTGAACAGCCGCCAGTCGTCCGGCAGGCCGGCGTAAATTTCGCGCATGGCGTCGAGATAGCGCTCGAAGGCTTTTGCGAAATTGACCTGGCCGGGGAAGTTCGAGCCGTCGCCGATCCAAACCGTCAAGGCCTTCGATCCAATCGTCCTGCCGATCTCGATGCATTCGAGATTGTGCTCGACCGCCTGCCGGCGGGTGCCGGCATCGGCATGCGACAGCGAGCCGAACTTGTAGGAGAGTTTCTGATCCTTCGCGTCGGAGAAGGTGTTGGAGTTCATGGCGTCGAAGCCGAGGCCGAAGCGCGATGCCGCCTGCTTCAGCCGGTTCGGATCGGCCTTGTCCCACGGGATGTGCAGCGAGACGGTCGGCGTCGCCTGCGTCAGCTGGCTGATGACGGCGCAGTCCTCGATCTTGTCGAAGATGTCGCGCGGCTCGCCGGCGCCGGGGAAACGGGCAAAGCGCGTGCCGCCGGTACCGACGCCCCAGGACGGGATCGCCACGGCGAATTTTTCCACCTTGTCGCGGATAGCGTCGATGGCGATGCCGCGCCGGTCGAGACGGTCGCCCAGCGAGGCGTAGTCGCGTTCCAGATTGGCCGTGCGCGCCGCGTTGTGCTTGGCGACGAGGTCGGCGGAAATGATGGTTTCGGACACTGCAATTCCTCCCGGTGGTGCGGCTTTACTCTCCCCCTTGTGGGGAGGGTGGCCCGTAGGGCCGGGTGTGGGGGTACCCCCCCGCCCCGGCAGGCACTCCCCGCTTCGCGGCGACTACCTGACGACCCTCCCCACAAGGGGGGGTAACAAACTACCGCGTAAAGCTCTGCGCGTTGCCGGCGTCGACGTTGATGATGTTGCCGGTCGACTTGGCGGACATGTCGGAGGCGAAGAAATAGATCGCTTCCGCAATGTCCTCCGGGAAGACCGAGCGCTTCAGCATCGAGCGCGAACGATAGTGCTCTTCCAGATCGTCGGTCGACATCTTATAGGCGGCGGCGCGCTGCTCCTTCCATTCGCCGCTCCATATCTTGGAGCCGCGCAGCACGGCGTCCGGATTGACGACATTGACCCTGATCTGCGCCTCCGCGCCCTCCAGCGCAAGGCAACGCGCGAGGTGGATCTCGGCCGCCTTGGCGGTGCAGTAGGCGGCGGCGTTGGGCGAGGCGGCGAGGCCGTTCTTGGAGGCGACGAAGACGACGTTGCCGCCGATCTTCTGTGCGCGGAACAGGCGGAAAGCCTCGCGCGAGACGAGGAAATAGCCGGTCGACAGGATGTCCATATTCTTGTTCCAGAGCGCCAGCGTCGTCTCCTCGATCGGCGCCGAGGAGGCGAGCCCGGCATTGGAGACCAGAATGTCGATGCCGCCAAATTCGACCGAAGTTTCGGCGAAGCCCGAGGCGACCTGATCTTCCGATGTCACGTCGATCCGCACCGGGCGGACGAAGTCTTTTCCGTAGGCCTTCGATAGCTCTTCATGGGCGCCGGCGAGCGCGGCCTCATCGATATCGGCGAGCACGACGCAGGCGCCTTCGCGCAGCAGCCGGTTGGCGGTGGCGCGGCCGATGCCGCCGGCGCCGCCGGTGACGAGCGCGATCTGTCCGGCCAGCGCCTTCGGCTTCGGCAGGCGATGGAGCTTTGCTTCCTCCAGTTGCCAGTATTCGATGTCGAAGGCTTCTTGCGAGGGCAGGCCGACATAGGACGAGACCGTCGAGGCACCGCGCATGACGTTGATGGCGTTGACGTAGAATTCGCCGGAGATGCGGGCCGTCGCCTTGTCGCCGGCGAAGGTGAACATGCCGACGCCCGGCATCAGGTAGACGACGGCATTGGGATCGCGGATGGCGGGCGAGTCCGCGTGCTTGCAGCTGTCGTAGTAAGCCTGGTAGCCGACGCGATAGGCGGCAATGTCGTCGACGAGGCGCGCGATGACGGCATCGACATCCGGCTTTGACGGATCGAACTCGATCACCAGCGGGCGGATCTTGGTGCGCAGGAAATGGTCCGGGCAGGACGTGCCAAGTGCTGCCAGCGGCCGCAGGTCCTTCGAATTGACGAATTCGAGCACCGCCGGCTGGTCGTCGAAATGGCCGAGCTTGTGGCTCTTCTCGGAGATCAGGCCGCGGATCCTCGGCATCAGCTTCGCGGCAATGGCGCGCCGTGCCGGCGCGTCGAGCGCCTTCACCGCCTCGCCGCCGAAGATCGCCTTGCCTTGCGACTTGCGCTCGAACCATTCGATCGCCTGGTTGATCACCGAGATCGTCGTCTCGTAGCATTCCTTCGGCGTGTCGCCCCAGGTGAACAGGCCGTGGCTCTCGAGCACCACGCCCTTGGCGTCAGGGTTCTCGAGGCAGAATTTCTCCAGCCACAGGCCAAGCTCGAAGCCCGGCCGCTTCCAAGGCAGCCAGCCGATGGCGTCGCCGAAGATCTCCTGGGTGATCGCCTTGGAATCCTTGGCGGCGGCAATGGCGATGATGGCGTCGGGATGCATGTGGTCGACATGAGGCTTCGGCACGAAGGCATGCAACGGCGTGTCGATCGAGGCCGCGCGCGGATTGAGGTTGAAGGTGCAGTGGGGCAGATAGCCCACCATCTCGTCCTCGTGTTCGACACCGCGATAGAGGCCCTTCAAGGCGCGCAGCTTATCCATATAGAGCGTGGCGAAACCGTCGAGCTTGATCGAGGCGCTGTCGCCGCCCGAGCCCTTGACCCAGAGCACCTCGACATCCTCGCCGGTCAGCGGGTCCTTCTGCCAGACCTTGGACGAGGTGTTGCCGCCGCCATAATTGGTGACGCGCTTGTCGGAACCCAGCGTGTTCGAGCGATAGACCAGAAGCTCGGGACCGCTCATCCCTTCGGCTTTTGCATCGTCCCACAGATTGGCGAGGCGCGAGCCGGAGCGCTTGTCGAGCATAGGTATCCTCCCTTGGAGCGCGGACAGTGCGCTCCTCTTTTCTCGCGGGGAATGTCTACGCAAGCGGCCCTCTTGTCAATCACAAACGATCAATATCGATCATATTGCATTGCACAATGAAAATATGTGATCGGAAATGATTGACATTGCGCGTTTTCTAGTGCCTGATGGTCGGGCAGGGAGGAACCATGCACGAAAAAGAACGCCACAGGATCATTCTGTCCGCCGTCCAGGAAAAACCTGTGGTGACGGTGCAGGAGATGGTCGACCTGACGGACTCCTCCGAGGCGACGATCCGGCGCGATATCGCGGCGTTGCACGTGCAGAAGCGCCTGCGCCGGGTGCGCGGCGGCGCCGAGGCGATCTCGCCCCCGCAGTTCATCGGCCTCGCCGGCCGGCCCTTTTCGGTCAACGAGACGCTCAACGCCGCGCAGAAGCGGGCGATCGCCCGCGAGGCGGTGAACCTTTGCAAGGATGGCGAGCCGATCATCATCAATGGCGGCACCACCACTTTTCAGATGGTGCATTTCCTGACCGGACGCCGCATGCCGATCTTCACCAATTCCTTCCCGATCGCCGAGCATCTGCTCAAGCACTCGAAGAACACGGTGATGCTGTCGGGCGGCACGATCTATCGTGAACAGAACATCATCCTGTCGCCCTTCGACAACGACGTGACGCGCAATTTCTACGCGCGCCGCATGTTCATGGGCGCGCAAGGCCTTGGCCCTCTCGGGCTGATGGAGGGCGATCCGCTCTTGATCCAGGCCGAGCAAAAACTGATCGACCAGGCCGACGAGCTGGTGGTGCTGGTCGACTCGTCAAAATTCCGCATGCGCTCCAGCCTGATCCTGTGCGGGCTGTCGCGCATCGCGACCGTGATCACCGACGACGGCATCGAAGACCGCGAAGCCAAGATGCTGGAAACCGCGGGCGTGGTGCTGATCGTCGCCCGCAAGCAGTCAAGCGAGAAGGAAGAATCTTCACTGCAGGCCTGAGGGAAACTCGCGCCCGCAGCGGCGATGGAATGCAACGCTCAAGGGAGGATATTCGATGAGCTTTTTGAAGAAACTGCTGGTCACGGCGGCCTTTTCTGCCGCCATGTTCGTGAATGCCGCCTATGCCGAGAACGTCAAGATCGCGCTGGTGGTGAAGTCGCTCGGCAACGGCTTCTTCGACGCCGCCAACAAGGGCGCCGAGGAAGCGGCGAAGGAACTGGGCGATGTCGACGTCATCTACACCGGCCCGACCAAGGCAACCGCCGAGGCGCAGATCGAAGTGATCAACTCGCTGATCGCACAGAAGGTCAATGCGATCGCCGTTTCGGCCAATGATGCCGATGCGCTGGTGCCGGTGCTGAAGAAGGCGATGGATCGCGGCATCACCGTGATCTCTTGGGACTCCGGCGTCGCCAAGGAAGGCCGCCAGCTCCACCTCAACCCGTCCGATACCAACCTGATCGGCGAGACCATCATCAAGCTCGCCGCCGACTATCTGCCCGAAGGCGGTGACGTCGCGATCCTGTCGGCATCTTCGACCGCGACCAACCAGAACGCCTGGATCGAGGCGGCCAAGAAGGTGCTGCCGGAGAAGTTCCCGAAGATCAAGCTCGTCGCCACGGTCTATGGCGATGACGACTCGGCCAAGAGCACCGACGAAGCCAAGGGCCTCTTGAAGTCCTATCCGAATCTCAAGGCGATCATCGCTCCGACCACGGTGGGTGTTGTCGCGGCCGCGCAGGTCGTCACCGACGAGAACCTCATCGGCAAGGTCAACGTCACCGGCCTGGCGCTGCCGTCCGAGTTCAAGAAGTTCATCGACAACGGCGCCAGCCAGGCGGTCGCGCTGTGGAACCCTATCGATCTCGGCTACTCGGCGATCTACCTCGCCCATGATCTCGCGGTGAAGAAGGAAGAGGCAAAGCCCGGCGCCACGCTCTCGATCGGCCGCGTCGGCAAGGTGACGCTCGACGACACCAACTCGGCCGCGATGGCTCCGCCCTTCCAGTTCGACAAGACCAACATCGAGAAGTTCTCCAAGATCTATTGATCCCGGGTGACTTCAAGCTCATGCGGCGGGACAATTGTCCCGCCGCAACTTCAAACGGACCTTGCCTCAGGGCCTGATACGGATATGGACACGACAGCCCAGCACAAAATGGAGACGGAGCGGCCCCAGCCTTCAGGCCCCGTCCAGAATGCCAGCCCGCGCCTGACGCTCTCCGGTATCTCCAAGAGTTTTCCGGGCGTGCGCGCCCTGCACAATGTCAGCCTGTCGCTCTATCCCGGCCAGGTGACGGCGCTGATCGGCGAGAACGGCGCCGGCAAGTCGACGCTGGTCAAGATCATGACCGGCATCTACCAGCCCGATTCAGGCGACATCAGCATCGACGGCGAGGCGACGCCGCTGCCAAGCGCGCATGCCGCCTTCGGCCACGGCATCACCGCCATCCATCAGGAAACGGTGCTGTTCGACGACCTGTCGGTCGCCGAAAACATCTTCCTCGGCCACGCGCCGCGCACCCGCTTCGGCACCATCGACTGGCGCACCATGCGCAAAAATGCCCGCGAGGTTCTGGAGACGATGCGGGCCGACCACATCGACGCCGACGCACGGCTGAAGGACCTCGGCATCGCCAACAAGCATCTGGTGGCCGTGGCGCGCGCGATGTCTATCGACGCACGCATCGTCATCATGGACGAGCCGACCGCCGCACTTTCGATGAAGGAGATCGAGGAGCTTTTCCTGCTCATCGAATTCCTGAAGAGCGAAGGCAAGGCGGTGCTCTTCATCAGCCACAAGTTCGACGAGATCTACCGCATCGCCGACCGCTACACCGTCTTTCGCGATGGCGAGATGGTGGGCGAAGGCCTGCTCAAGGACACCGGCCAGAACGAGATTGTGCGCATGATGGTCGGCCGCAACGTCGACCACATTTTTCCGCAGCGCGAACCGAAGATAGGCGCGCCGGTGCTCTCCGTCTCCGGCCTGTCGCATCCGACCGAATTCGACGATATCGGCTTCGAACTGCGCAAGGGCGAAATCCTCGGCTTCTACGGCCTGGTCGGCGCCGGGCGCAGCGAAGTGATGCAGGCGATCGCGGGCATCACGCGTACCGCCAAGGGCACCATCTCGCTGGACGGCCAGACGATCGCGCCGAAGTCGGCGGCGGATTCGATCGAAGCCGGCATCGTCTATGTGCCGGAAGAGCGCGGCAAGCAGGGCGTGGTGATCGGCCTGCCGATCTTCCAGAACGTGTCGCTGCCTTCGCTCATGCGCACCTCGAAATCCGGCGTGCTGCGGCTGGCGGAAGAGTTCTCGCTTGCCCGTTCCTACACCGAGCGGCTCGACCTGCGCGCCTCCTCGCTCAGCCAGGATGTCGGCACGCTTTCCGGCGGCAACCAGCAGAAGGTGGTCATCGCCAAATGGCTGGCGACGGCGCCGAAGGTGATCATCCTCGACGAGCCGACCAAAGGCATCGACATCGGCTCCAAGGCCGCCGTGCACGGCTTCATGGCCGAGCTGGTGGCGCAGGGCTTATCGGTAATCATGGTCTCTTCGGAACTGCCGGAAATCCTCGGCATGTCCGACCGCGTCGTGGTCATGCGCGAAGGCCGCATCGCGGCCACCTACGACAACAAGGGATTGGATGCCGAGACGCTGGTTCGGACGGCAGCAGGGATCGCGGCATGAAGAATTTTCTCAAATACCGCGAAATCTGGCTGCTGGCCGGCATCGTCGTTCTGATCGGCCTGATTTCCACGCGCTTCCCGGGCTTCGCTGATCTGGCCAATCTGCGGCAGGTGTTCAACGACACCTCGATCCTGATGATCCTGGCGCTGGGCCAGATGGTGGTAATCCTGACGCGCTCGATCGATCTCTCGATGGCCTCCAACCTCTGCTTCACCGGCATGGTGGTGGCGATGCTTAACGCCGCGCACCCAGCGATCCCGATCCCGGTGCTGATCGCCATCGCGCTGTTCGTCGGGCTGGTGCTCGGCGCCATCAACGGCTTCCTGGTCTGGCGGCTGAACATCCCCTCGATCGTGGTGACGCTCGGCACGCTCACCATCTATCGCGGCGCGACCTTCGTCGTCTCCGGCGGCGCCTGGGTCAATGCCGACCAGATGAGCCCCGGCTTCATCAACTTCCAGCGCGCCGCCTTCCTCGGCCTGCCAGTGCTGTCCTGGATTGCGCTTGCGGTAATCGCTTTGTTCTTCCTGGTGATGACGCGCACGGCGATTGGCCGCTCGATCCATGCCATCGGCGTCAATCCGACAGCGTCGGTCTATGCCGGCATCGATGTCGGCCGCACCAAATTCATCGTCTTCTGCATTTCCGGCATGATCGGCGGGCTCGCCGGATACCTGTGGGTCTCGCGCTACGTGATCGCCTCGGTCGAGGTCGCCAACGGCTATGAGCTCAACATCATCGCCGCCTGCGTCATCGGCGGCATCTCGATCGCCGGCGGCATCGGCTCGGTCGGCGGCGCCGTGCTTGGCGCGCTGTTCCTCGGCATCATCTCCAATGCGCTGCCGGTCATCAACATCTCGCCCTTCTGGCAGATGGCGATCTCGGGCAGCGCCATCATCCTGGCCGTGGTGCTCAACGCGCGCGGCGAGCGCCGGCAGGGCCGCATCATCCTCAGAAAGGCGGAAGCGGCATGAGCGACACCCCTGCCCCGCGCCACATCCCCGACCGGCTCGACAAGCCGCTCTCTTCGGCGATCTTCTCCTGGGAGGCGCTGCTGGTCGTCATCGCGGTTCTCATCTTCGCGGTGAACAGCTTCGCCTCGCCCTATTTCCTCGACCCGTGGTCGCTGTCGGACCTCACCTTCAACTTCACCGAAAAGGGCCTGATCGCGCTCGCCATGGCGCTTTTGATCATCTCGGGCGAGATCGACCTGTCGGTTGCCGCGATCGTGGCGCTCGCCTCCACAATGATGGGGATGGCCGTGCAGGCCGGCGCCGGCACGCCGGTGCTGGTGCTGATCGGCATCGTTGTCGGGCTCGGCTGCGGCGCCTTCAACGGGCTGCTGGTCACAAGGCTCGGCTTGCCCTCCATCGTCGTCACCATCGGCACGATGAGCCTGTTCCGCGGCATCGCCTTCATCATCCTCGGCGACCAGGCCTATAAGGGCTACCCAGAGAGTTTCGCCTTCTTCGGGCAGGGCTATGTCTGGTGGGTTTTCTCGTTCGAGCTGGCGCTGTTCCTTGTCGCGGCGCTCATCTACTGGTTCGTTCTGCATCGCACGAGTTTTGGGCGGAAGGTCTTCGCCATCGGCAACAACCCAGTCGCCTGCCAGTTCTCCGGCGTGCGCGTCGGCCGCATCAAGTTCATCCTGTTCTGCCTGACCGGGCTGATGTCCGGCATCGCCTCTGTGCTGATCACCTCGCGGCTCGGCTCGACACGGCCGTCGATCGCGCAGGGTTATGAGCTGGAGGCGATCACCATGGTGGTGCTGGGCGGCGTCTCGATCCTCGGCGGCGCCGGCAGCATCCTCGGCGTCGTGCTCGCCGCCTTCATCATGGGACTGGTGACGTTTGGGCTTGGGTTGCTCAACGTGCCCGGCATCGTCATGTCGATCTTCATCGGCCTGCTGCTGATCATCGTCATTGCGCTGCCGATCGTCTGGCGGCGGCTGCGCGAAGGACGCTTCGCCTGATGGAAAAATACGCCTTCAAGATGAAGCTCAAACAAGCGCCGCCACGACGAGATCTGGCCATCGCTGGTGGCGCTGCTGAAGCAGGCCGGCGTTTCCGATTATTCGATCCATCTCGACGAGGAGACCAACAACCTGTTCGGCGTGCTGTGGCGGTGTGAGGCTCACGGCATGGCCGATCTGCCGAAGCATCCGGTGATGCAGCGCTGGTGGGCGCATATGGCCGACGTCATGGAGACCAAGGCCGACAACGAGCCGGTGGCGGTGCCGCTGGAAACAATGTTCCATATGGCATGATCCGCCACGTCGCCGTCATCGATATCGGCAAGACCAACGCCAAGGTGGCGCTGGTCGACTTCGAGCACATGACCGAAGTGGGTCTGCGCCGCACGGCCAACGCCGTCTCCAGGAACGGCCCCTACCCGCATCACGATGTCGAGCGTCTTTGGGCCTTTATCCTGGATGGCCTTGCCGCGCTGCACCGCGAGCAACCCATCGATGCCGTCTCGATCACCACCCATGGCGCGACGGCAGTGCTGGTCGATGCCGAAGGCGGGCCTGCGCTGCCGGTGATCGACTATGAATTTGCCGGCATCGACGAACTGGCCCAGGGCTATGGTGCCGTCCGGCCGTCCTTTGCCGAGACCGGCACGCCGCGCCTATCGGCTGGCCTCAACATCGGCGCGCAGCTCTTCTGGCAGCAGAAGCGCTTTCCGGCGGAGTTCGCCAAGGCTGCCGCGATCCTGATGTACCCGCAATATTGGGCGCTGCGACTGACGGGCGTTGCCGCCAACGAGGTGACCTCGCTCGGCTGCCATACTGATCTCTGGAACCCGTGGCGGGCCGACTACTCGTCGCTGGTCGACCGGATGGGCTGGCGCCATTTGATGGCGCCGGTGCGGCCGGCGAAGGACCGGCTCGGAGCGATCCTGCCGGCGATCGCGCGGCGGACAGGGCTCGACCCGCAAACGCCGGTGTTCTGCGGTTTGCACGATTCCAACGCCTCGCTGCTGCCGCATCTGCTGTCCGACGCACCGCCCTTCTCCGTCGTCTCGACCGGCACATGGGTGGTGTCGATGGCGGTTGGCGGGCGGAAGGTCGAACTCGACCCGGCGCGCGACACGCTGGTCAACGTCAACGCGCTCGGCGACCCCGTGCCATCGGCGCGCTTCATGGGCGGTCGCGAGTTCTCGCTGCTGACCGAGGATAAACCGTTTGACTGGAATGAGGACGACGTTGCCACTGTGCTGGCACAAAAAGCGTTGCTTCTGCCATCAACTCAGCAAGGCTCCGGACCTTTCCCTCATCGTGCCGCACAATGGACCAATGCCGACAACTTGAATCCCGGCCAGCGCTTCGCCGCCATCTCGTTCTATCTGGCACTGATGACCGCGACCTGCCTGGATCTGATCGGTGGCAACGGGCCGACGATCGTCGAGGGACCCTTCGCGCAGAACCGGCTTTTTATCCGCATGCTGGCAGCAGCGACGGGCCGCCCCGTTGTTGCGTCTGAGACTTCGACCGGCACCAGCATCGGCGCGGCGCTGCTGGCGTCGCGTGGCGCTACCGTGATGAGCAAGGGCGAGCGGACTGAACCGCCAGCTGAGCGCGCCTGGGGCGACTATGCAAGGGCGTGGCAGCTGGCCATCAGGGCATAAGTTGCGTCGTCACTACCCAAGCCTTGCTTGACAGGTCGGCGCTGCCCCTCATTGCCCTGCCGAGCATTTCTCCCCGTATAGTGACGGGGAGAAAGATGCTGTCGTCGACGATTTCGCCAATTGTCGCCGTTGCAGAATAGGGGCCGGCAATGCGGCCAGCTCCCTTCTCCCCGTTCTACGGCGAGAAGGTGCCGGCAGGCGGATGAGGGGCAGCGCCAACATCGGCAACTACACGTCTCAGCCCGCCGTCCCGTAGAGCAAACCCCGCGGATCGATCTCCGGCTTGCGGCCGGCAACGATGTCGGCGAGGAATTTGCCGGAGCCGCAGGCCATGGTCCAGCCGACATGGCCGTGGCCGGTGTCGAGATAGAGGTTGCGGTATTTCGCCTGGCCGATGACCGGCACCGAGTTCGGCATCATCGGCCTCAAGCCGGCCCACAGCACAGCCTTCTTCTCGTCGAAGGCGCCCGGGAACAGATCCTTGCCGGTTTCCAGGATGGTTCTGAAATCGCCGGGCTTGAAGCTGCGGTCGAAGCCGGTGAATTCGGCAGTCGAGGACATGCGCAGCCGATTGCCCAGCCTGGAATAGCCGATCAGCCGGTCCTCGTCGGCGCCGCCCATGGTCGGGCCCTTGCTTTCGTCCTCCAGCGGAATGGTCGCGGTGTAGCCTTTCACCGGATAGACGGGCAGGTCGATGCCGTAGCGGCGGCCGAGGAGACCGCTTTCCGGCCCCATGGAGATGACGACCGCGTCGCCGGTGACCGGACCGGCCGAGGTCATCACCGCGCGCACCCGGTCACCCTCGATGTCGAGGCCCTCGACCGTGGTGCCGAACTGGAATTTGACGCCAAGCTTCTCGGCCGCATAGGCGGCGAGATGGTCGACGAACTGCTTGGAATCGCCGGTCTGATCGATCGGCGAATAAATACCGCCGGCGATCTTGTCCTTCACGCCGGCGAGGCCAGGCTCCAGTTCCGCCAACCGGTCGCGGCCGACGATCTCGATCGGCAGGCCGTGCTCGCCCAGATAGCGGTAATTGTCGGTGCCGGTGTCAAAACTTTTCTGCGAACGGAAGAAGTAGAGGATGCCTCGCTTCCGCTCGTCGTAATGGATGCCGGTCGCGTCCGAGAGCGCATTGATGCAGTCGCGCGAATAGAGCGCGAGTCTCAGTTTGACGTCGGTGTTGGCGCGCAGCCGCCTTACAGTACACTCGCGCAGGAAGCGCAGGCTCCAGGCATAAAAATAGGGATCGAGGCGCAGCCTGACCTTGATGCCGAGATCATGGTTCCACAGCCCACGCAGAAAAGTCTTCAGCGCCGCGGGCGAGGCCCAGGCGGTGGCGTCGCCCGGCGAGACCAGGCCGGCGTTCGACTGACTGGTGCCACGCGCCGCCGCCTCATGGCGCTCGATGACCGTTATCTCATGGCCGTCTTTAGCCAGATAGTAAGCGGCGGCCGTGCCAACGACGCCGGCTCCGAGCACCACAACCTTCATACCGCCCCCTCAAGGATCGAAATCAGGCGACGCGCCTCCACGCGCTGCCTTTTTGACCCTCAATAGCGCGTCCCGGCACGCCCGACGAGCCCTTGGCCCAACAGCTAGCTGTGCCTAGTTCCGTGCTGAGTTCTTGCTGGTCAGGATGCGTTCCCAGGCCAGCGCATCCTTCACGATCTGGTCGAGATCGTCGCGCTGCGGCGTCCAGCCGAACTCCTTGCGGGCAAGGTCGGAATTGGCGACCACGGCCGCGGCATCGCCGGGGCGGCGGTCGCCCATGCGGACATCGAAATCATGACCGAAAGCGCGGCGCACGCTGTCGATCACTTCGAGCACCGAATAGCCGTGGCTGTAGCCGCAATTGGCGAGGAGGCTCTCTCCGCCCTCGCGCAACCGCTGCAGCGCCAGCCGGTGCGCCGCCGCGAGATCGCTGACATGGATATAGTCGCGGATGCAGGTGCCGTCCGGTGTCGGATAGTCTTTGCCGAAGACCTGCATGAAGGGTCGCTTGCCGAGCGCCGTCTCGCAGGCGACCTTGATCAGATGCGTGGCGCCGGGCGTCGACTGTCCTGTGCGGCCCTTTGGATCGGCGCCGGCGACGTTGAAATAGCGCAGCGCCGTATAGCGGATATCGTGCGCGAGGCCGGCGTCGCGCAGCATCCACTCGCTCATTAGCTTGGAGAGGCCGTAAGGCGATTCCGGCGCCAGCCGCGCGTCCTCGCGCACCGGCTCCAGCCCGGCGCCGCCATAGACGGCTGCGGTGGAGGAGAAGATGAAATGCGGCACGCCCTCGCGCACCGCGGTCTCGATCAGCGTCCGGGTCTTGCAGGTGTTGTTTTCGTAATAGCCGAGCGGATCGGAGACCGATTCCGGCACCACGATCGAGCCGGCGAAATGGATGATGGCGTCGACCTTGTTTTCCCGGATGATCTGTCCAACCAGCTCACGGTCGGCGACGTCGCCGACGACAAGCTTCGCTTCCGGCGCCACCGCCCATTCGAAGCCGGTGGAAAGCCGGTCGAGCACGACGACGCTTTCGCCGGCGTCGAGAAGCTCCCAGACCATGTGGCTGCCGATATAACCGGCACCGCCCGTCACCAAAACCGCCATCTGATACCTCGCTGATCAAGATTTATCGGAAACTGTCTCAACAGCCACCGTGCTGAAAACCCCGCCGCAAGCCCATTAGCCTCACTTTTAGTGTTAAGTCCGTAACAGTTCCTCCTGCCCGAGGCATTGTACCGAAACAAAACTAGTTCACATCCCCGGGAATAGGCCACGATCCGGCATCGTTAGGAACAGGCCCGGGGCGTGGCATTTTGACCGGTGCGGCGCGGTGGACGCGGCATGGGCCCGTGACTATGATCCGCCGCAAAACTTGGGAAGCCGACATGAATTACCAGCGGTTCTTCGAAGACGCGATCGACCAGCTCCATGCCGAGCGGCGCTACCGCGTTTTCGCCGACCTCGAGCGCATCGTGGGCAAGTTTCCGCGCGCCATCTGGCGTTCCAACGGCCGCGCCCAGGAAATCACCGTATGGTGCTCCAACGACTATCTCGGCATGGGCCAGAACCCGGACGTGATCGCCGCCTTCCAGACCGCGGCGGGCAAGATGGGCTCGGGCGCCGGC
>NZ_LPVS01000094.1:0-69392 GCF_014843905.1 Mesorhizobium silamurunense
AATCACCCAACAGATATCAACTCAACAAATTAATGGGTCCTGACCCTAGCCGAATGAGCTGGCGAGGCCGCGTATCACCCGAACTCAGATCGCGACCACGGAGCGCATCAGCCACACTGCAGCGGCCGTGTCGGAAGGACCGTGCCGCGACAGACACGGACGGTCCCGGTGTCCGGCGGCAACGCAGGACAGGCGCGAGACCGAGCTGCCGCGCTCAGTCGGCGATCAAGGTCAGGATATTCTCAACCGGCCCGGATTCTCAGCCGCCTGAGCCGCCACATGGCCATCGCCTGGCCCGTTTTCGGCTTCTGGCCCATCGCCACGCGCCGCCTGATTCTTCGGAAGATCGCGTTTTCAGGCTCCGTCTTCACCACCCGCGTCGGGCCGACGCTCGCTCATTCAGACGCGCCGATGTAGCCCTTCTCAAGCAGCAATTGTGCCAGATAGGCCCCGTCCTGCCCGGTTACGCCGGTAGTCAGAGCTACTTTGTCCGTCATTGCCGCATTCATCCACATGAATTGGCAAGCGATTGCAGATTTGCCGGCGGAAGGCAAATCCCGATGCGGGGAAAGACTTAACCCATAGAAGTCAATCTGGCTCAGACGCCTGAGACGGCGCAGAGGGCTTTCATCCTGGCGACGGCGAGGTCAGGGTTGGCCAGCAATCCCGCCTGGTCGGCGAGGCGAAAGATGTCGGCGTAGTGGCATATGCCGCGCGCCGACTGCATGCCGCCGACCATGGCGAAATGATCCTGGTGCCCGTTCAGCCAGGCCATGAAGACGATACCCGCCTTGTAATATTCGGTCGGCGCCTCGAAGATCTTGCGCGACAGCGGCACGGTCGGCGCCATCAGCGCGTCATAGCCGGCCCGGTTGCCCTCGCCGAGCTTCACCAGCGCGGCGTTGGCCACCGGCGCGATGGCGTCGAAGATGCCGAGCAGCGCATGCGAGTGCCTCTTGCCGTCGCCGGCGATCAATTCCGGGTAGTTGAAATCGTCACCCGTGAACATCACCACGCCTTCAGGGAGGCGGTCGCGCAGCAACACCTCCTTGCCGGCATCGAGCAGCGATATCTTTATGCCTTCGACCTTGTCGGCATGCCGCTCGATGATGGCAACGACCGTCTCCAGCGCAGGCTCGAAATCCCGACTGCCCCAATAGCCCTTGAGCGCCGGGTCGAACATGTCGCCCAGCCAGTGCAAGATCACCTTGCCGGAGGCCTGTGAGAGAATGCGGTCGTAGACGCGCGCGTAGTCGTCCGGTCCCTTGGCCACCGCCGCCAGCGCGCGGCTCGCCATCATGATCGCCTTGCCGCCCTCGCCTTCGATGAAGGCGAACTGCTCCTCATAGGCACGGATCACGTCGTCCAGGGTCCTTGCCGCCGCCGGCGCCAGTTGGTCGGTGCCGGCGCCCGAAGCGAGATCGGCGCCCTTCATCGTACGTGCCTCGGCGATCGAGCGGCGGATCAGTTCCTTCGCGCTTGCCCAGTCGAAACCCATGCCGCGCTGGGAAGTGTCCATCGCCTCGGCGATGCAGAAGCCGAGCCGCCACAAATGATGGCGAAAGGCCATGGTCTTGTCCCAGTCGACCGCCGGCCGCGACCAGGGATCGGTCATGGCGAAGGGGTTGGCGACGACATGGGCGGCGGCATAGGCGACGCGCGGGAAATCCGCGCCGATGATCGGCTCCGCCGGTTGGCCAACCAGCCGGTAGGCGACACGGTCGCCATTCTCCGCAGGCAGGATGATGTCCATCGAAATCTCCCTTTGCGGCAGCCTATAAATGGAACGTTCCAATAAATCAAGAACCTTTACAACTCTTGTGACTGAAGCGATTCAATGCTGCATCATGCTCCATCGACCTAGCATTTGCCGGGTCATTCATCAATTTTTTGAATTTCACAAGAATCCCAATTGACTCCGGTTTGGCGCAATGTTTAGAACGTTCCAATAGATTTGACGCCGAACGCGGAGTAAAGCACGGACATGGCCAGCCGGGCCAAGGCGACGATCCTGGATATCGCCCGCGAGGCTGGCGTGTCCAAATCGACGGTATCGCTCGTGCTGCAAGGCAGCGGGCTGATCCGGCCTGAGACAGCGGTCAAGGTGCGCAAGGCGATCGAGGATGTCGGCTATGTCTACAACCGTGGCGCCGCCAATCTGCGCAAGGCGCATTCCAACGTCATCGGCATGGTGATCAACGACCTCACCAATCCCTTCTTCGCCGAGCTGGCGGTCGGCATGGAGCGTGTCTTCCAGGCCGCCGGTATCGTGCCCTTCATCGCCAACACGGCGGAAAACCCTGTGCGTCAGGAAGAAGTGCTGAAGTCGCTGATGGAGCAGGGCGTCGCCGGCTTGATCGTCTCGCCGGCGCGCGGCACCACGCCCGGCGCCTTCCGCCGCATCGAGGCGGCCGGGGTACCGATCGTCTTTGCCATGCGCCGTCTGCCCGAGAGCCGCATCCCGGCAATCGCGCCCGACAACCATCGCGGCGCCTATCTCGCCACCCAGCATCTGATCGGCAAAGGCCATCGCCGATTAGCCTTCTTCGGTGGCTCCTCGGACCTGGTGGTTTATCACGACCGGCTGGGCGGCTTCCTCGAAGCCTGCGAGGCCCTTGGCATTCCTGCCGCTGACAGGACCATCGTCGAGGGCGAGACCAGCCGCAGAGGCGGCATGGCTTGCCTTGAGACCGCCCTTGCGGCACCTGAGCCGCCGACGGCCGCCCTTTGCTTCAACGATGCCGTCGCTTTCGGCGTCATGTTGGCGCTGCGCAAGCGCGGCCTGGAGGCAGGAACGGATTTTGCCGTGGTCGGCTTCGACGACGTGGCCGAAGCGGAACACTACATGCCGGCGCTGACCAGCGTTGCAGTCGATACCGCCGGCCTCGGCGAGCGCGCCGCCCACGTCATGCTGAAGATGATCCAGTCGCGCACGACGCGCGCCGAGGATCATATCGGCGCGGTCAGCCTGGCCATCAGGGAGAGTTGCGGCCCGGATCGCAATGCGCGCGGCGTTGGAATGGGAGATGCGGCATGAGCGTGAGATGGGGCCTGATCGGCGCAAGCACGATCGCCAGACAGTTCATGATCAACGCCATTCGCGCGCAGGCCGATGGCGAGGTCGCCGCCGTGATGAGCTCCAGTCCCGAGCGCGCAGAAGCCTGTGCCAGGGAAAACGGCATTCCTACAGCCGTCTCGGCGCTCGATGCGTTGCTCGCGGCCGATATCGACGCCGTCTACATCTCCACCACCAACGAGTTGCACCTCGAACAGGGGCTTGCCGCGATCGAGGCCGGCAAGCATGTGCTGTGCGAAAAGCCGCTGGCGCTGACCAGCGCCGATGCGCGCAAGATGGTCGCGGCTGCCAGGAAAGCCGGCATCGTGTTCGGCACCAACCATCATCTGCGCAATGCCGGCGCGCACCGTGCGATGCGCGAGGCGATTGCGGCGGGGCGCATCGGCAAGCCGATCGCCGCGCGTGTCTTCCATTCCGTCTACCTGCCTGAGAGCCTGCAGGGCTGGCGCATCACCAGGCCCGAAGCCGGTGGCGGCGTCGTGCTCGACATTACCGTCCACGATGCTGACACACTACGCTTCGTGCTCGGCGACGATCCGGTCGAGATATCGGCTTTCACGCAGTCGGCCGGCATGGCCGGCGGCGGGCTGGAGGACGGCGCCATGTGCATCTGGCGCTTCAAGTCCGGCGTCATTGCGCAATCGCATGAGGGCTTCACGACGAAATTCGCCGGCACCGGCTTCGAGGTGCATGGATCGGAAGGCTCGCTGATCGCCACCAATGTGATGACGCAGAAGCCGGTCGGCTCCGTGCTGCTGCGCACCGCCTCGGGTGAAGAAGAGCTGAGCTTCGACCGCGAGGACCTCTACACGCGCTCGCTGCGCCAGTTCCACGCCGCGATCAGCGGCGAAGGCCAGCCTTCCGCCACCGGCGAGGACGGCATCTGGTCGCTGGCGTCGGCCGAAGCCGCGCTGCAATCCTCGAAAACCGGCAAGGCTGTGACCATCGATCCGCAACTCGGGAGCCTCGCGTGAGCAAGCTCGTCTCGGCGGCCCATGCCGCCAGCCTGATCAAGGACGGCATGGTCGTCTCGGTGTCGTCGTCGAGCGGCCTCGGCTGCCCCGATGCCGTGCTTGCCGCGATCGGCGAGCGCTTCGACACGGAAGGTCATCCGAAGGCGATCACCACGCTGCACCCGATCGCCGCCGGCGACATGTACGGCATCAAGGGCATCGACCATCTCGCCAAGCCCGGCTTGCTGAAGCGCACGCTTTGCGGCTCCTATCCTTCCGGCCCCTCCTCCGCAGAGCCGCCGCAGATCTGGAAGATGATCGGCGACAATTCCGTCGCCGCCTATAACGTCCCTTCCGGCATCCTGTTCGACATGCATCGCGAGGCCGCCGCCAAGCGGCCGGGCGTGCTGACCAAGGTCGGCCTCGACACTTTCGCCGACCCGCGCCACCAAGGCTGCGCCATGAATGAGGCAGCCGGCGAGCCGATCGTCTCGGTGCAGCAGTTCGACGGCGAGGAATGGCTCTATTTCCGCGCCATCGTTCCAAACGTCTCGATCATCCGTGCCACCTCCGCCGACGAGCGCGGCAACCTCACCTACGAGCATGAAGGCGCGTATCTCGGCGGTCTGGAACAAGCGCTCGCAGCCCGCAACAATGGTGGCATCGTCATTGCGCAGGTGAAGCGCGTCGTTGAGAACGGCACGCTGAAGCCGCATGACGTGCGCGTCCCCGGCGTGCTGGTCGACCATATCGTGGTGGCGCCCGACCAATTGCAGACGACGCAGACGCCTTACGACCCGGCGATCTCAGGCGAAATCTTCCGCCCGCTCTCGACCTTCCGCACGCCCGAGATGAACGTTCAGAAGGTGATCGCCCGCCGCGTCGCGATGGAATTGCGCGACGGCATGGCCGTCAACATCGGCTTCGGCATTTCCGCCAACGTGCCGCGCATCCTTCTGGAGGAAGGCCAGCACGGCAAGGTCACCTGGGTGATCGAGCAGGGCGCCGTCGGCGGCGTGCCGCTGCTCGACTTCAAGTTCGGCTGCGCCTCCAATGCCGAGGCGATCATGCCCTCGCCGCACCAGTTCATCTACTTCCAGGCCGGCGGCTTCGATGCCTCGCTGCTTTCCTTCCTGCAGATCGACCGTCACGGCTCCGTCAACGTTTCGAAGCTTTCGGCACGGCCGCATGTCACCGCCGGCGCCGGCGGCTTCGTCGACATCACGTCGCGGGCGAAGAAGATCGTCTTCTCCGGCTTCTTCAATGCCGGCGCCAAGCTCTCGCTGGCCGATGGCGGCATCCGCATCGACCAGGAAGGCAAGGTCAAGAAGGTGGTCGAGGAGGTCGAGCACATCTCCTTCTCCGGCAAGCGCGCGGTCGCGCAAGGCCAGGACATCACCTATGTCACCGAACGCTGCGTGATGAGGCTGACGCCGGACGGGTTGATGGTGACGGAGCTGGCACCCGGCATCGACCTCGAGCGCGATGTGCTGGCGCAGGCCGACATTCCGCTCGCCATCGCCAACGACCTCAAGGTGACGCCTGCGTCGCTTTACCAGGACCGGCCGATCGGCTTGTCGCTCAACGGCGGTGCCTCGCTCGGAGGTGCACATGGGTTGTCGCTCAACGGCGGTGCCTCGCTCGGAGGTGCACATGGCTGAGCGCCTCGTCACCTTCGAAAAGGACGGCGCCATCGGCGTCGTCACGCTGCGGCGGCCGGAAAAATTCAACGCGCTCGACATTCCGATGCTGCGCGCGCTCGAAACCGCGCTCGACGAGGCCGAACTGGCCGAAGGCGTCCGAGTCGTGCTCATCCGCGGCGAAGGCAAGGGTTTTTGCGCCGGCGGCGACGTCGAGGCCTGGGGCGCGATGAGCGCCGCCGATTTCCAGGTGCAATGGGTCCGCTACGGTCACCGCGTCTTCGACCGGTTGGCTCGCTTGCGGCAGCCTACGATCGCCGTGCTGTCCGGTCACGCGCTGGGCGGAGGGCTTGAGCTGGCCGCGGCCTGCGACTTCCGCGTCGCCGAAAGCCGGGTGAAGCTTGGCTTCCCCGAAACCTCGATCGGCGTCGTGCCCGGCTGGTCCGGCACGCAACGCGCCGTGCGCCGCTTCGGCGCGCAAGCGGTGCGGCGCATGGCCCTCGGCGGTGAGATCCTGCAGGCAGCCGAAGCGCTTGCGCTCGGCGTCGTCGACCGCGTCGTCGACAGCGGCAAGGCGTTCGACGAAGCCAGGGCCTGGGGCGAAAAGATCGCCGAGCGCGGGCCGCTCGCAACCGAGGCCGCCAAGCTGATGATCGCCGTTGCCGAAGGCGAGGAGAATGCCGCCGCGACCGAGGTGCTGGCGAGCGGCTTCATTGCGTTGACCGGCGACCTCAAGGCCGGCGTCGGCGCCTTCAAGGCCAAGCAGAAGCCGGCCTTTTCGAGATCCTAGAGAAAGCACGATGAACGCACCCCTCAACATTGCCATGCCGGCCGAGGCGTCCCAGGCGCCGAAGACTTACAAGCTTCTCATAGACGGCAAGCATGTCGACGCCCGTGACGGCCGCACCATCGAGCGCAGCAGCGCTGGCCACGGCTTTACCGTTTCGCGTTACGCCCAGGCCGGCGTCGCGGAAGTGGAAGCCGCGGTCCAGGCCGCGCACAGGGCCTTCGAGAAAGGTCCCTGGCCGCGCATGAACGCGTCGGAACGCGCCGCTGTGCTGCTCAAGGCGGCCGACCTGATCGAGACCCGACTGGAACAGATTGCCAGGCTCGACGCGCTGGAATCCGGCAAGCCGATCGCCCAGGCGCGCGGCGAGATCGGCGGCGCCGTCGACATCTGGCGCTATGCCGCCTCGCTTGCCCGCACGCTGCATGGCGAAAGCTATGCCAATCTTGGCGACTCCATGCTGGGCGTGGTGCTGCGCGAGCCGATCGGCGTCGTCTCGATCATCACGCCGTGGAATTTCCCGTTCCTGATCATCAGCCAGAAACTGCCCTTCGCGCTCGCCGCCGGCTGCACTGCGGTGGTGAAGCCGAGCGAGATGACGTCGGCCTCAACCTTCGTGCTCGGCGACATCCTGCTGGAAGCGGGCCTGCCGGCCGGCGTCGTCAACATCCTCGCCGGCTTCGGCGCCGATGTCGGCGCGCCGATGGTCAGCCATCCGCTGGTCGAGATGGTCTCCTTCACCGGCTCGACCCGCGTCGGCAAGATGACCATGGCCGCCGCCTCGAATTCCTTGAAGAAGGTTTCGATGGAGCTCGGCGGCAAGAACGGCCAGATCGTCTTCCCCGACGCCGACCTCGAAGCGGCGGCGGACGCCGCCGTGTTCGGCGGCTTCTTCAACGCCGGTGAATGCTGCAATGCCGGCAGCCGGCTGATCGTGCATGCGGCGATCGCCGACGACTTCCTCGGCGCGGTCAAGGCGCTGGCCGAGAAGGTTCGCGTTGGCGACCCACTTGACGACCGCACCAAGGTCGGCGCCATGATCTCGGCCGACCACATGGAAAAGGTAGCCGGCTATGTGACGGCGGCCAGGACCGACGGCGGCGACGTCTACAGCGGCGGTGGGCAACTCGCCTCCAACGCCGGCCAGTATCTCGACCCGACCATCGTGCGGGGCGTCACCGAGGACATGGCCATCGCCCGCGAGGAAGTGTTCGGGCCGGTGCTGTCCGTGCTCACTTTTGAAACGATTGAAAAGGCATTGCACATCGCCAACAACACGCCCTATGGTCTGTCTGCGGGTGTGTGGAGCGCCAGCATCGACACGTGCATGTCGGTGGCGCGCGGTGTGCGTTCGGGGACGGTTTGGGTGAACACGTTCATGGAAGGTTATCCCGAACTGCCCTTCGGCGGCTACAAGCAGTCCGGTCTTGGACGCGAACTCGGCAAACGCGCCGTCGAGGACTATACCGAGGAAAAGACTATCCAGTTTCATCGCGGCCAGCGCACCGGATGGTGGGTCGGCTGAGTTGGGAACCCCGGCGGACATCCGCCGGTGATGTGCATGCAACAAGGGAGGTAGTACATGTTGCGCAAACTGCTTATC
This sequence comes from Mesorhizobium silamurunense, assembly GCF_014843905.1. Taxonomy (NCBI): domain Bacteria; kingdom Pseudomonadati; phylum Pseudomonadota; class Alphaproteobacteria; order Hyphomicrobiales; family Phyllobacteriaceae; genus Mesorhizobium; species Mesorhizobium silamurunense. The sequence continues at coordinate 8,060 of NZ_LPVS01000094.1, forward strand.
GGAACGGCTCTTGCGACGAGCTTTGCGTTCTCGGCGCATGCCGCGGACGTCAAGGAAGTGCAGATGCTGCATTGGTGGACGTCGGGCGGCGAAGCGGCCGCTCTGAACGTGCTGAAGCAGGATCTGGCCAAGGAAGGCTACGCCTGGAAGGACGTGCCGGTGGCCGGCGGCGGCGGCGACGCCGCCATGACCGCGCTGAAGGCGATGGTCGCGGCCGGCAACTATCCGACCGCCTCGCAGATGCTCGGCTACACCGTGCTCGACTATGCCGCCGCCGGCGTCATGGGCGACTTGACCGAGACCGCGAAGAAGGAAGGCTGGGACAAGTCGGTTCCGGCCGCCCTGCAGAAGTTCTCCGTCTATGACGGCAAGTGGGTCGCGGCTCCCGTCAACGTCCACTCCGTCAACTGGCTGTGGATCAACAAGGCGGTGATGGACAAGATCGGCGGCACCGAGCCGAAGACCTTCGACGACTTCATTGCCCTTCTCGACAAGGCCAAGGCCGCGGGCGTCATCCCGCTGGCGCTCGGCGGCCAGAACTGGCAGGAAGCCACCATGTTCGACTCCGTCGTGCTGTCGACCGGCGGGCCGGAGTTCTACAAGAAGGCGATGAACGACCTCGATGAGGAATCGCTCAAGTCCGACACGATGAAGAAGTCGTTCGACAACCTTGCCAAGCTCGTCACCTATGTCGACCCGAACTTCTCGGGCCGCGACTGGAACCTCGCCACCGCCATGGTCATCAAGGGCGACGCGCTGGTTCAGGTCATGGGCGACTGGGCCAAGGGCGAGTTCCACGCCGCCAAGAAGGAGCCGGGCACGGACTTCCTGTGCTATCGCTTCCCCGGCACCGACGGCAGCGTGATCTACAACTCCGACATGTTCGGCATGTTCAACGTTCCGGACGACCGCAAGGCCGCCCAGGTCGCTCTGGCCACCGCCACTTTGTCGAAGAGCTTCCAGTCGGCCTTCAACGTTGTGAAGGGTTCGGTCCCGGCCCGCACCGACGTGCCTGACACCGACTTCGACGCTTGCGGCAAGAAGGGCATCGCCGACCTGAAGAAGGCCAATGAAGGAGGCACGCTGTTCGGCTCGCTGGCCCAGGGCTATGGCGCGCCTCCGGCTGTTGCCAACGCTTACAAGGACGTCATCTCGAAGTTCGTCCACGGTCAGATCAAGACCTCGGACGAGGCCGTGACCGAGCTGGTCAAGGCGATCGACGACGCCAAGTAAGGCGTTTTGCCGTAAACTCGAGTCTCCCCCGCTTCGGCGGGGGAGGTCTCCTGTCGAGACGATATCCGGGATTTGCCTGGCGTGTCCGCGCGCCGGCCGGTCACCGCTAACCGGTACTGGATGAGCCAATGAGCACAGTTGCCGAAACCACTGCGAAGCTGACACCGGAACACGACGCCCGCCCCAGCGCGTCCGTCCGCACGCGATTGCAGGATCTGCTGCCGAAGATCGTTCTGGCGCCGAGCTTCGCGGCGACGATCGTCTTCGTCTATGGCTTCATCCTGTGGACGATCTATCTGTCATTCACCAACTCCAAGACCTTCCCGTCCTATGACATCACCGGCGCCCGCGCCTACCAGCGGCTATGGCGCTGGACCTTCGAGAGCGACCCGCCGTCGAGCTGGTACACCTCGATCACCAACATGGGCATTTTCGGTTTCCTCTATATCCTGATCTGCCTGGCGCTCGGCCTGTTCCTCGCCATCCTGCTCGACCAGAAAATCCGCGGCGAAGGCGTGTTGCGGCCGGTCTACCTCTATCCGATGGCGCTTTCCTTCATCGTCACTGGCGTCGCCTGGAAATGGTTCCTCGATCCCGGCCTCGGCCTCGAGCAGACGCTGCATCAATGGGGCTGGACGAGCTTCCATTTCGACTGGATCAAGAACAAGGATTTCGTCATCTACACTGTGGTGATCGCCGGCGTCTGGCAGGCTTCGGGATTCATCATGGCGATGTTCCTGGCCGGGCTTCGCGGCATCGACGGCGAGATCATGAAGGCGGCGCAGATCGACGGCGCCACAACCTTCCAGCTCTACCGCCGCATTGTCATTCCGCTGCTGCGGCCGGTGTTCCTGTCGGCCTTCATCGTGCTCGCCCACCTCGCCATCAAGTCCTACGACCTTGTCGTGGCGCTGACCAGCGGCGGCCCGGGCGGCTCGGCCTGGCTGCCGTCGAACTTCATGTATGAGTTCACCTTCAAGCGCAACGAGATGGCGGTCGGCTCCGCCAGCGCGGTGATCATGCTGATGACGCTGACCGCCATCATCGTGCCTTACCTCTATTCCGAGCTCAGGGAGAAGCCGCGATGAGCGCGATCACCTCACCGGCCCGCCAGGCCTCGAGCGGCGTCAGCGCCAGGACGATCAACCGCATCGTCATCTATGGTCTGCTCGCGCTGTTCGCGCTGTTCTACCTGATGCCGCTCTTCGTCATGCTGGTCACCTCGTTCAAGACCATGGACGAGATCCAGAACGGCAACATGCTGGCGCTGCCGCAGTCGCCGACCATCGCGCCCTGGTTCAAGGCTTGGGGCGAAACCTGCGTCGGCCTCACCTGCGCCGGCATCAAGGGCTACTTCTGGAACTCCATCAAGATGGTGGTTCCGGCGGTGCTGATCTCGACGCTGCTCGGCGCCCTCAACGGCTACGTGCTTACCAAATGGCGCTTCCGCGGCCACACGCTGGTCTTCGCGATGATGCTGTTCGCCTGCTTCATTCCGTTCCAGTCGGTGCTTTTGCCGATGGCGACGATCCTCGGCAGCATCGGCCGCTTCGGCGTCACCTTGCGGAACGCGACCGGGTTCAACTTCGGCCTCGGCAATTCGACGGTGAACCTGGTCTTCGTCCATGTCGTCTACGGCCTGGGCTTCACCACGCTGTTCTTCCGCAACTACTACGAGGCCTTCCCGACCGAGCTGGTGAAGGCGGCGCAGGTCGATGGCGCCTCTTTCTTCCAGATATTCCGCCGCATCATGCTGCCGAACTCGATGCCGATCTTCGTCGTCACCGTCATCTACCAGTTCACCAATATCTGGAACGACTTCCTGTTCGCCTCGGCCTATGCCGGCACCGGCGACGTGATGCCGATGACGGTGGCGCTGAACAATGTCGTCAACACCTCGACCGGCGTCGTCGAATACAACGTCAACATGGCCGCGGCGATGATCGCCGCGCTCCCCACCTTGCTCGTCTATGTCGTCGCCGGCCGCTACTTCGTGCGCGGGCTGATGGCAGGCGCGGTCAAGGGCTGACCTCTTTCTTGAAGGAACGACCATGGCTTTTCTGGAAATTGATGGGCTGAAGAAGCGTTTCGGGAATGTCGAGATCCTGAAGGGCATCGATGTCGAGCTCGAAAAGGGCGGCTTCCTCGTTCTGGTTGGCCCGTCCGGCTGCGGCAAGTCCACGCTGCTCAACACCATCGCCGGCCTGGAGCAGATCACCGAAGGCGAGATCCGCGTCGATGGCCGCGCGATCAACGATCTGCACCCGTCGAAGCGCGACATCGCCATGGTGTTCCAGAGCTACGCGCTCTATCCGAACATGACGGTCGCCGGAAACATCGCCTTCGGCATGGAGATGCGCGGCGTGCCGGTGGCGGAGCGGCAGAAGGCGATCGACAAAGTGGCCAAGATCCTGCAGATCGGCCACCTCCTGCAACGCAAGCCAAGCCAGCTTTCCGGCGGTCAGCGCCAACGCGTCGCCATGGGCCGGGCGCTGGTCCGCGACCCGAAGCTCTTCCTGTTCGACGAACCGCTCTCCAATCTCGACGCCAAGCTGCGCGTCGACATGCGCATCGAGATCAAGCGCCTGCATGCGACCACCGGCACCACGATCGTCTATGTCACGCACGACCAGATCGAGGCGATGACGCTGGCGACCAAGATCGCCGTGATGCGCGACGGCGAGGTGCAGCAGTTCGGCACGCCGGCCGAGATCTACAACAACCCTACCAACGTCTTCGTCGCCGACTTCATGGGCTCGCCCGCGATGAACCTCATCCCGGCCAAGATCGGCGCCAATGGCAGCGGGCTTTCCGTCGTGCTCGATCGCGAGGCGCGCCAGCCGATCACGCTGTCGCTGCCCGGCGCGCCGGCAGGCCTTGCTGCCTTCAAGGACAAGGCGGTTATCTTCGGCGTGCGTCCCGAAGCGCTGACCGATCCGGAAGGTGCGGAGCGCAACGGGTCCGAGATCGCCACCGCCGACTGCCACATCGAAGTGGTCGAGCCGGCTGGATCGGATACTTTCGCGGTCACCAACCTGGGCGGCAAGGGTGTGGTGGCGCGGCTGCGGGCGGACGCCAGGATTCAGCCCGGCACTAGCACGCCGCTGGCCTTCAACCTGAGCAAGGCGGTGTTCTTCGACCCGGCGACCGAGAAGCGTATCCTCTAACGATTATGACAAATCCGGATATCGTCATCATCGGCTCCGGCATTGGCGGCGCCACGATCGCCTCTGGCTTGGCCGGCAGCGGCGCCTCGATCTTGATCCTGGAGCGCGGTGAACCGCTACCCGCGACGCCGCATGCGCGCTCGACGCGATCGATCTTCGTCGACGAGCACTACCGGCCGAAGGAGATGTGGCGCGAGGCCGGCGGCGCGGCCTTCAACCCGGGCAACTACTACTATGTCGGCGGCAATTCCAAATTCTTCGGCGCGGTGCTGATCCGCTACCGCAAGGAGGACTTTTCCGAGCTCGAGCATTTCGGCGGTGTGTCACCCGCCTGGCCGTTTTCCTACGACGAGTTCGAACCCTGGTATTCGAAGGCCGAGCAGCTTTTTCGCGTGCGCGGAACGCTCGGCGAGGATCCGACCGAGCCGTTCCACTCGATCCCCTACGCCTTCAAGCCGGTGCCCGACGAGCCCTCGATCGCGCGCGCCCGCGCCGAACTCAAAGGTCTTGGCCTGCATCCGGCCTCGCTGCCGCTCGGCGTCGACATCGAAGCCTGGCTGAAAGAGGGCAAGACGGGTTGGGATGCTTTCCCGAACACCGGCCAGGGTAAGATCGACGCCCAGACTGGACCGCTGACGGCGGCGCTTTTGGACAAGAACATCAAGCTCGAAACTGGCGCCCATGTCGACTGGCTCGAGGCATCGCCGGACGGCAACTCGATAGCCGCCGTCCACTACACCCAGAATGGCTCGCAAAAGACGTTGTCGCCGAAACTGGTCATCCTCTCGGCCGGCGCGGTCAACTCCGCCGTCATCCTGCTGCGCTCGCCGTCGCCCAATACCGGTACGAAAGGGGGCAAGGGCCTGGCCAACAGCTCCGACCAGGTCGGCCGCAATTTCATGAACCACAATTCGAGCGCGATGCTGGCAATCGACCCGCGCCGCCGCAACGATGCCGTCTACCAGAAGACGCTGATGCTCAACGACTACTATCTGTCGGACGGCAAGGGCGGCAAACCGCTGGGCAATGTGCAGTTGCTCGGCAAGATCGACGGCAACATGCTGCGGGCCAATGTCAAGCTGGCGCCGAAATTCGCGCTCGATTTCATGGCCGGCCACGCCGTCGACTGGTATCTGATGTGCGAGGACCTGCCCGATCCCGAAAGCCGCATCATGGTCGACGGCAAGGAGATCGTCATGCAGTGGCAGCGCTCCAACATGCAGTCGCTAGAAGGCCTGACCAAGGTGATGCGCGAGAATTTTCGTGCCTGCGGCTATCCGATCGTGCTGTCGCGCCCCTTCGACAAGCGCACGCCCTCGCACCAGTGCGGCACGGTGAAGATGGGCAACGATCCGGCAACAGCGCCGCTCAATCCCTTCTGTCGTGCCTTCGACCACCGGAACCTGTTCGTCGTCGACGCCGGCTTCCTGCCGACCTCCGCCGCGGTCAATCCGGCGCTGTCGATCGCGGCGCAAGCGCTGCGGGTCGCTGATCACATCCGCAAGATGGACCTCGCCGCATGAGCCGCCCGGCAGCCATCGTCACCGGCGGCGCGCGCGGCATCGGCCTCGCCTGCGCCGAGGCGCTGGCCGATGCCGGCTTCGACATTCTTGTCGCCGACCTCGCGAACGACCCCACCAAACGGCTTATAGAGAACATCACGACGCGTGGTGCAGCGTTCGCCTACCATCGCTGCGATATTGCCAAACTTTCCGATCACGCAACGCTTGTCGGTGCCGCCATGCGCGCCTTCGGGCGCATCGATTGCCTCGTCAACAACGCCGGCGTCGGCGCCGTCGTGCGCGGCGATCTTCTTGAGCTGAAGCCGGAGAACTTCGATCGCGCACTTGCGATCAATCTGCGCGGCACGATGTTCCTGACCCAGGCTGTCGCCAAGGCCATGCTTTCGGCGCCCGTCGCATCGGCCAGATCGATCATCACCATCACTTCGGTCAGCGCCGCCATGGCCTCGCCTGAGCGTGCCGACTACTGCATTTCGAAGGCCGGCCTTTCCATGTGGGTGAAGAACCTGGCGCTGCGGCTCGCGGCGGAAAACATCGGCGTGTTCGAGGTGCGGCCGGGCATCATCCGCACCGACATGACAGCGGGCGTTTCCGCCAAATATGACGCGCTTATCGATGGCGGCCTGGTGCCGGCCAAACGCTGGGGCGAAGCCGCCGATATCGGCGCGGTGGTGGCAGCGTTGGCTTCCGGCAAGTTCGGCTTCTCGACCGGGTCGGTCATCGATGTCGACGGCGCGCTTTCCGTGCCTCGCTTGTAAGTGAGTGGAACAATGGCTGACTACATCATCGTTGGCGCCGGTCCGGCCGGCTGCGTTCTTGCCAACCGGCTGAGCGAAGATCCTTCTCATTCGGTCCTTCTCCTGGAAGCCGGCGGCAAGGACTGGCATCCGCTGATCCACATGCCGGCGGGCTTCGCCAAGATGACCAAGGGCATCGCCTCCTGGGGCTGGTCGACGGTGCCGCAGAAGAACATGAAGAACCGCGTCTTCTGGTACACGCAAGCCAAGGTGGTCGGCGGCGGCTCGTCGATCAACGCGCAGATCTACACGCGCGGCAACGCCCGCGACTACGATGCCTGGGAGAAGGAAGAGGGCCTCGCCGGCTGGGGTTATCGCGACGTGCTGCCCTATTTCAAGCGCGCCGAGAACAACCAGCGCTTCGCCAACGACTATCACGGCGACCAGGGGCCGCTCGGCGTCTCCAACCCGATCTCGCCGCTGCCGATCTGCGAGGCCTATTTCCGTGCCGGCCAGGAGATGGGCATCCCGTTCAATCCGGATTTCAACGGCGCCAGCCAGGAGGGCGTCGGCTACTATCAGCTTACCCAGAAGGACGCGCGGCGCTCCTCTGCGTCGGTCGCCTATCTGAAACCGATCCGCGACCGCAAGAATTTGACGGTCAGGACCGACGTGCTGGTCACCCGCGTCGTCGTCGAGACGGGCCGCGCCGTAGGCGTCGAGATCGTCGACCGGCCGGGTGGCGAGAAGACGATCCTGCGCTCGAACCGCGAGGTGGTAGTCTCCTCCGGCGCCATCGGCTCGCCGAAGCTTCTGATGCAGTCCGGCATCGGCCCGGCCGACCACCTGAAGTCGGTCGGCGTGACGCCCGTCCACGACCTGCCCGGCGTCGGCTCGAACATGCAGGACCATCTCGACCTGTTCGTCATTTCCGAATGCACCGGCGACCACACCTATGACAACTACGGCAAGCTGCACCGCACCATGTGGGCCGGTCTGCAATATCTGCTTTTGAAGAAGGGCCCGGTCGCCTCCAGCCTGTTCGAGACCGGCGGCTTCTGGTACGCCGACCCGACCGCCGCCTCACCCGATATCCAGTTCCATCTTGGCCTCGGCTCCGGCATCGAGGCCGGCGTCGAGAAGCTGAAGAACCCCGGCGTGACGCTCAACTCCGCCTTCCTGCGCCCGCGCTCGCGCGGCACGGTGCGGCTGAAGAGCGCCGACCCGGCCGATCATCCGCTGATCGATCCGAACTACTGGTCCGATCCGTATGATCGCGACATGTCGATCAAGGGGCTCAGGCTGGCGCGCGAGATCATGCGGCAGAAGGCGCTTCAGCCTTATGTGCTGCGCGAGGTGCTGCCCGGCCCTGCCCTGCAAAGCGACGCCGACCTCTTCGACTATGCCTGCCGCACCTCGAAGACCGACCACCACCCGGTCGGCACCTGCCGCATGGGCCATGACGCAATGAGCGTGGTGACGCCGGACCTCAGGCTGCGCGGCATAGAAGGCCTGCGCGTCTGCGATGCGTCGGTGATGCCGCGTGTTCCCTCCTCCAATACCAATGCGCCGACAATCATGGTCGGCGAAAAAGGCGCCGACCTGATCCTCGGCCGCGAGCCATTGCCGCCGGCCGTTTTCAAAGGCAACCAGGCGGCTTGAGGGAACATCGATGATCAGGCACTGCGTCTTCGTCCGCTTCCGCGACGATGTCTCCACCTCCGAGCGCGCGGCGATCCACGCCGACCTCGAGGCGCTGCGCTCCGTCATCGACGGCATGGGCAAGGTTCATTTCAGCGCCAATGTCAGCCCCGAGCCCTTCGCGCGCGGCCTCACGCATGGCTTCACCATCGACTTCCGCGATGCCGGCGCCCGCGACGCCTATCTAACGCATGAAGCCCATCAGCGCGCCGGCGCTCGCCTGGTTGCCGCGCTCGAAGGCGGCACCGACGGGCTGATGGTGTTCGACCTCGAATTTACGGAAATGTGACCGCCGGTTCACCGAAAACCGGCAAACCAGCCGTTCTCTTTTGCGCGCCGTGGAACATATCGCCCCCGGGGGATGCAAAGGAGAGAAACGCCTTGAACCTCACCACCGAGCAGAAGAAAACCGTAGTCGCATCATTCCTGGGCTGGACGCTCGATGCTTTTGATTTCTTCCTTCTGACATTCCTGCTTACCGATATTGCCAGTGAATTCCAGACCGACGTCCCGGCAGTCTCCAAAGCACTGTTCCTGACGCTCGCCACGCGCTTCATCGGCGCGTTCTTCTTCGGCATGCTAGCCGACAAATACGGCCGCAAGCCCATCCTGATGCTGAACATCGTCAGCTATTCGGTGATCGGGGCGCTGGCCGCTTTCTCGCCCAATCTCGGCATATTCCTGGCCCTGCGCGCGCTGTTCGGCATCGCCATGGGCGGCGAATGGGGCCTCGGCAGCTCGCTTGCCATGGAATCCATTCCGCCAAGCGCGCGCGGCATGGTCTCGGGCATCCTGCAATGCGGCTATCCCGCCGGCTATCCGCTCGCGGCGGTGGTCTACGGGCTGCTCTACGGGCAGACGATCGGCGACTTCACCATCGGCTGGCGCGCCATGTTCCTGCTGAGCTTCGTGCCGGCGCTGATCGTGCTCTTCATCCGCTCGCATGTCCCGGAATCGCCGGCATTCGTCGAAGGCCGAGCGCAGGCGCGGCCAGGCCTTCTCGAAACGCTGCGGCAGCACTGGGGCATCGCGGTCTATGCCGTCGTGCTGATGATGTTCTTCAACTTCTTCAGCCACGGCACGCAGGACCTCTACCCGACCTTCCTGAAGAAGCAACACGGTTTCGATCCGCACACGGTGAGCTGGATCACCATCGTCGCCAATATCGGCGCCATTATCGGCGGTCTGGCCTTCGGCGCGCTGTCGGAAAAGATCGGCCGCGTCAACGCCATCACGATTGCCTGCGTGATCGCCTTGCCGACCATTCCGCTGTGGGCTTATTCGACCACGCCCTTCATGCTGGCGCTCGGCGCGTTCGTCATGCAGGTAGCGGTGCAGGGCGCCTGGGGCGTGATCCCGGTGCATCTCAACGAGCTATCGCCGGGTACCGTGCGGGCGACCTTGCCGGGCTTCATCTACCAGGCCGGCAATCTCGCCGCTTCCTATGGCGGTCCCTACCAGGCGGGTATCGCCGAAGCTCCCGGAGGCAGCTACGGCTACGCGCTGGCGTTGTTTGCCGGCGTTGTCGCCGTCTGCATCATCGTCGTCATCCGCTTCAGTCCGGAGAAGCGCGGCCAGGTGATGACCGTGTTTGGCTGATTTTTGTTTCTACGCAATTGCAGGAAAACCGCTCCACATTGTTCCTAGAATTGCTCTAACCCAGCCTGAGCGCCACGACGCCCGCGACGATGCCCAGCGCGGCCGCGGCGCGCCAGGCGGTCATCTTCTCGCCCAGTGCCAGCACCGAGATCAGCATGGCGAACAGGATCGAGGTCTCGCGAAGCGACGCAACCGAGGCGATCGGCGCCTTGGTCATCGCCCACATCACGATCCAGTAGGCGGCGCCGCTGAGCACCCCGGTGAAAAGCCCCGCCTTCCAGTCGCGCGCCAGCACGGGCAGCGACTGCGGCCCGCGAAAAGCGACGCACAGCACCAGCGCCCATGCCGCATCGCAAACGAATAGCCAGGCAGCGTAGCTGGTTGCGGTGGCGGCCAATCGCGCGCCGCTGCCGTCGGACAGCGTGTAGCTGGCGATGAAGATCGATGTGCCTAGCGCGAAGCCGACCGCGCGAAGATTGAACCGTTCGAGATGCACGCCGCCGCGAAATGACATCACCAGCGTGCCGGCTGACAGAAGCATGATGCCGAAAATGGCGAGCGGTGCCGGCACCTCTCCAACCAGGACGATGCCGCCGATTGCGGCGAGCAGCGGCGCCGTGCCGCGCGCCAGCGGATAGGTCTGGGCGAAATCGCCAGCCTTGTAGGCGCCGATCAAAAAAGTCCGGTAGCCCATATGGAAGATCACCGAGGCGATGATGTAGGGCCACACTTCGGCCTTCGGCGCTTCGACGAAGGGAAGCGCGAACAGCGCCGCAAACCCCATGCCGAGCGTCATCAGCGTGATCGACAGGAAGCGGTCGAGATGCACCTTGACCAGCGCGTTCCAGATGGCATGCATGGCGGCCGCCGACAGCACCGCGAGGAAGACGAGAAGCGTCATGCCCGCCTCACCTGCCCGCGAAGCCTGAGGCTATGCCCGGCGTTTCCAGGTCAATGTCGACCCTGAGCGGGAAATGGTCGGAAGCCACCTCGCCGATGTCGGCGCTCACCCAACGCACCCGTGCGGCCAGCATGCCGCCGACGAAGCAATGGTCGAGCCGTCGTTTCGCCAGCCTGCCGTCGATGATCTTCTCGTGCGTATGGAAGTCCGGCCCGGGCTCGCTGGCGACTGAAGCGGCATCGACAAATCCGTCGATATAGGCGGCGCCGCGATGATAAGGCGCGCTGCCCACGATGCGCCGGTACTCCGCGCTTCCCGGCTCCATGTTGAAATCGCCGAGCCAAATCGCCGCCAGCGGGTTTTCCGGTTCGGGCTCGCCGTTGCTCCAGTTGTGCTGCGGCTCGTCGTCGGCACCGCTCCACGGGCCGCCCTCGGATGGCGCGCGACGATGCTCTGCAAGCAGATAGTCGATCTGTTCCAGCCGCTCCTCGGCCGCGATATGCGCAAGATGCAGCGAGAAGACCCGCACCGGCCCCGCCGGCGTGCGGATCATGCATTCGAGCGCCGCGTTGCGGGTGTTGAGCGGCTTGAGCGTGCGCCGCAGCGGCAGCGCATGCAGCCGCGACCAGACGATCGGCAGCCTCGACAGCACCATCGTGCCGAACTGCCGCCGGCGGTTCACGACGCGGCCGTCGCGCTTTTCGCTGGCGTCCATGTCGAAGGCCGGGCCATAGACCCAGTAATAGTCGGGCAGCAGCTGCGACAGCATTTCCGGCTGGTCGTCCTCGTTGGTGCGCTGCCATTGGCGCTCCACCTCCTGCAGGGCGATGATGTCGGCGCCGTCGACAAGGCGCGCCGCGCGCGCGAGGTCATAGCGGCCGTCGCTGCCGAACCCATACTGGATGTTGTAGCTGACCAGCTTCATCGATTAACCGGCTGAATATCTCGCCACGCCAGTACCGCCTCGGCTATCTCGTTGCAATGGACCGCGGCGGCGCGCGGAATAGGCCAACTAGTCCCGCGCCGTCCGGCTGTGTTGAGATTCAGGTCAGGCCGAGCCGAAAATGGTGGCTTCCGAGAACCGGAGCGGAGCGTACTGTAAGTACGTGAGCACCGGAAGCGCAGGATGCCGCTATTTGCAGGCCGGCCTCACCTGAATATCAGCACAGCCTAGGTGGTGAGCGATTGAAACCGCCCGGCCGGAGACGCGGCCAGTTCCGACCAGTCGATTTCCTCCTCCAGGCGGTGATAGGCCTCGTCGCCGATCGTGCCGTTGCGGCGCAGTTCCTCCAGCGTGTCTCGCTGGCGGTTGATGGCATAGAGGCGCAGCCGATCGTATTCGGTCGCCGCCTGCGCGTCCTCCGGATTCTCGGCGACCAGACGCTGGGCCTCGTATTGCTCGCGCACGACCGCGGCCGCGGCCGACGTCTTGCGGCTCAACACATCGAGCGCGGCCTGCATGACGGCGACGCGCGCCTGCGCCACCTCGCGGTCGATCGTCGTGTCCCGTTCGAAATTGAGCAGGCGCAGCAGCGGCTTCAGGCTCATGCCCTGCAGCACCAGCGTGCCGAGCACGACAGCGAAGGCCGCGAGCACGATCGGATCACGGCCGGGGAAGCCGGCCGGCAAGGCAACGGCCGCGACTAGCGTCACCAGCCCGCGCATGCCGCACCAGCCGACGAGCACGGCGCCGCGAAAGGTCGGCGCGTCCCGCCTTTGCTCTTCGCTGTCGAAGCGGGCGAGCCGTCGCATGATCGCAACATAACCCAACACCCAGACGAGACGCGCCACGATGACGACGGCCAGCACCGTCGCGGCGAAGAGAAATGCATTGCCATGCCCTTCGCCGGAGAGCCGGCCGACGATCGACCGTGCCTGCAGGCCCATCAGCACGAAAGCCAGCACGTTGAGCACGAACACCGCCGACTCCCAGACCGAATAGGTGCTGACGCGGCGCCTCGCCGACATGCGGCGCGGCGCGGTGCGCGCGATGGTGATGGCATAGACGACGATGGTGATGATGGCGGAAAGCCCGATCCTGTCGGCGATGATCCAGACGGCGAAGGTTCCGGCGAACTGCACCACCGTGCTGCTTGCGGCATCCTCGATGCGTGTGAGCGTCAGCAGCGAGATGCGGCCGAACAGATAGCCGGCGGCAACGCTGCCAATCGTCGACAAAAGAACCACGGGCACCGCGTCCTTCAGCATGACCGAGCCGATGGCGGCCGAAACCGCGATCCGGTAGATCAGCAGCGCCGTGGCGTCGTTGAGCAGGCTCTCGCCCTGCAGGATGGCGGTCAAGCGATGCGGCACCTTGAACTGGCCGAGCACGGCGCTCGCCGCCACCGCGTCCGGCGGCGCGACGATGGCGCCGAGCGCGATCGCCGCCGCGATCGGCAGGCCGGCCATCTTCCAGCCGACGAAGGCGACGACCACGGTGGTGAAGGCGACGGCGCCCAGCGCCAGCAGCGCCAGCGACAGCCGGTAGCGCTTCAGGTCGCGCAACGAGGTGTCATAGGCGGCATCGAGAAGCACCGGCGCAATGAACAGCGCCAGCGCCAGTTCCGGATCGATCTCGATCGTTGGAGCGCCAGGCAGAAAGGCAATCCCGGCGCCCGCCAGCGCCAGCAGCGAGGGATACGGAACCTCCAGCCAGCGCGACACTGCTGTCAGCGCGACGGCGATCAGAAGCAGGACAAGGGTGAGCTCGAAAAGCGCCATGGTTCATCGTAGCGGCGAAGCAAGGTTGTTGGCAGTACCTTGAGACAAGATGCTGTTAATTGTCGGCGCCTTGGCCTGCCTGGAAAGAGCGTAGGCGAACAGCTTCGACTGGGGATTTCAAAGCTACCGCTCAGGTCGGTGCCGCCCCTCATTGCCCTGCCGGGCATTTCTCCTCGTATAGTGACGGGGCGAAAGACGCCGTCACCGATGGTTTCGCCAATTGTCGCCGTTGCAGAATGAGGCGCCGGCGGTCGGCCCCCTTCTCCCCGTCACTATGCGGGGAGAAGGTGCCGGCAGGCGGAAGAGGGGCGGCGCCGACGTTTGATCGGCATCGAAGGGTCGACAACCGGGATTCACCGTTCAGCGCACCGGAGATCGCTGTGAAACGATGCTCGCTTCCTAGTGCAGGACCAACATATCGCCTGACGAGAACGAGATATCCGCCTTCTCGCCGACGGCGGGCGGCGGCGTCGCGGAGTTGTTGAAGGTGTCGAGCGACACCGTGTTGCCGCCGATGCCGACGCGTACCCGGATCACCGAGCCGAGGAAATGCACCTCGGCGATCTCGCCCGACAGGCTGGTGTCGTGGCCGGGCTGGCGCGCCAGCGAGATCGCTTCGGGCCTGAGCGCCAGCGACAGCGTGTCGCCGGACTTCGAGCCGTTGAGCTTGCCCTTGAGCGAAACTTCCTGGGCGTTGACCTGCACCTTGCCCGAGGCGGGGTCGGTGACCTTGCCCTCCAGCACGTTGAGCGTGCCGACGAAATTGGCGACGAACTTCGTCGCCGGCCGGTTGTAGATCTCGAACGGCGTGCCGACCTGCTCAGCCTTGCCGCCATACATCACCGCGATCCGGTCGGAGATCGACAGCGCCTCTTCCTGGTCGTGCGTGACGAAGATGGTGGTGATGCCGAGCTTCTTCTGTATCGAACGGATTTCCTCGCGCAGCGACACGCGCACTTTGGCATCGAGCGCCGACAGCGGCTCGTCGAGCAGCAAAAGCTTCGGCTTCGGCGCGATCGCGCGCGCCAGCGCGATACGCTGCTGCTGGCCGCCGGAGAGCTGGTAGGGGTAGCGATCGGCCATCTGCGGCAGCTTGATGATGTCGAGCATCTCCGCGACGCGGGAATCGATGGCCGCCTTGGCCATGCCCGCCACCTTCAGCCCGAACCCGATATTCTGCGCCACCGTCAGGTTGGGAAACAGCGCATACGCCTGGAACACCATGCCGACATTGCGCTGGTTCGGCTTCAGCCTGGTGATATCCTTGCCGCCGACGACGATCTTGCCGGCCGAGGGCTCCTCGAAGCCGGCCACCATGCGCAGCACCGTCGTCTTGCCGCAGCCGGACGGGCCGAGGAAGGAGACGAATTCGCCCGGCGCGACATCGAGGTTGAAATCCTCAACCACGGTGGTGGCTCCGAAGGACTTTCGCACATGCTGGATGGAGAGGAACGGCTCGGCCATGGCTTTTCTTTCGCTCAGTTCGGTCGGTTCGCCGATTTCGGCGCGAAGCGGGATAGGATCTGGATCAGGGACATGCAGCCCCAGGTAATGGCGAAGGCGATAATGGCCAGCGCCGCCGGCTCATAGGCACGGTTGGCGCCGATATTCTGCAGATACGGACCGAACGCCGGCCGGTTGAGCAGGCTGGCCATGGTGAACTCGCCGATGACGATAGCGAAGGTGAGGAAGGCGCCCGACAGCACCGCGATGAGAACATTGGGCAGGATGACGCGGGTGATGATCGTGGACCAGCCGGCACCCAGGATCTGCGCCGCTTCCGTCAGCGTCCGCACGTCGATGGTGCGAAGACCTGTATCCACTGCGCGATACATATAGGGCAGCGACAGCGTCGCGTAGCCGATCACCAGCAGAGCGTTGGTGGCCGTATCGTTTGCCAGGAACGGCAGCGGCGAATTCGACCCATACATCCTGATATAGCCGAAGACGATGACGATCGCCGGTATGACCAGCGGCAGCAGCGTGATGAACTCGACAAGCGGCCTGATTTGCGGCAGCCGCAGCCGAATCCAATAGGCCGCCGGCACCACCACCAGCACACCGAGGATGATGGTGAAAATTGCGGCAACCACCGAATACATGAAGGTCGCCTGGAAGCGCGGGTCTCCAAGCACGATCTGATAGGCGTCGAACGAATAGGCGCCGCGACGCATGCGCATGGAAAATTCCACTGTCGCGATCAGCGGGATGAAGAAATAGGCCGCGCCGAGGATGAAGACGACCCAGGCCCAGAATCTCCCGGTCTTCATTTCAGCCACCTCTCCGAGCGTGTTCGGAACCAGATGTAAAAGACATTGGCCAGGCCGGTGATAACGATCATGCCGAAGGCGATCGCATAGCCGAGATGGGCGTTGTGCAGCACGTCGCCGCGAATCTGCGCATAGAGCAGGATCGGCACGATGTTGAGCGAGGAGCCGGTCAGCGCATAGGCGGTGGCAATCGCCCCGAAGGCGTTGGCGAACAGGAGGATAACTGTGCCGAGAAAGCTCGGCCAAATCACCGGGATGACGACCATTCGCCAGTATTGCGCCGTGGTGGCGCCAAGCGTCGCGGCGGCCTCGCCCCATTCCTTCTTTAGCCCGTCGATCGCCGGCACGATGATGACCACCATCAACGGGATCTGGAAATAAACATAGGTCAGCGTGAGGCCCCAGAACGACAGGATGTTGAAGCCATGCGCGTAGATGTTGAGGCCAAACAGGGTGTTCAGGATCACCGTAGCGAGACCGAGTCGGCCAAGCGTGGCGAGGAAAGCAAAGGCCAGAGGGACGCCGGCAAAATTGGAGGCTACCCCGGAAAAAGTCAGCGTCGCCGAACGTATCCAATTGGGTAGGCCGCCACGCACGATCGCGATGGCGATGGCGAGGCCGGCAAATGCTCCGATGAGCGCCGATGCCAGGCTGACCTTGATCGAGATCCAGTAGGCGGCAACGATATTTGGCTCCGACAGAGCGATGAGATTTTCCAGCGTGAACTCACCAGCCTCGTTCTGGAACGCGCCCAGCATCAGGTAGAGCGTGGGCAGGATAAGAAACATGACTGCGAAGATGAAGAAGGGTGCAACGCCGATCCATTGCGTCGGCAGCCGCAACGCGCGCGCTTCGCTGGGCGGCGCGGTCTTTCCCGCAATGGCCTGGTTGGGGAACGAGACATCGGTCATGCGCCGGCTACCGTCCGTGAGAAGAGCCGGGCGGCCAGAGCCGCCCGGCCGTATCCTTCTGCTACTTCACGTTGGCGCCGACAGTGGCGTCCCAGTTCTTGGTGATCGCTTCCTTGGCCTTGCCCTGCTCATCGAGGGTCGGGAACACGGCCGATGCATAGGCTTCGGCCGGCGGCAGCTTGGCCATCACGTCGGCCGGGAGCTTGCCGTTCTTGGCGAGGTCGTTGAAGCGGATCGGATGGCAGTAACCCTTCAGCCAGCCGATCTGACCCTCGTCGGAGTAGAGATACTCGAGCCAGAGCTTGGCGGCATTCGGATGCGGCGCATAAGCGCTGATCGCCTGCACATAGACGCCGGCGACGACGCCGGTCTTCGGCACGACGACGTCGACCGGCGGGTTGCCCTTCAGCGTGTCGCGGCCAGCAAGCGCGTTGTAGTCCCAGGTGACCAGGATCGGGGTCTGACCTTGGGCCAGCGTGGCCGGCTTGCCGATGACCGGCACGAAATTGCCAGCGGCATTGAGCTTCTTGAAGAAGTCGAGACCTGCCGTGCCGGCTGCTTCACCAGCAGCGGCGCCACCGGACAGACCGGCGGCGTAGACCGCCTGGATCGCCTGGTTCGAGGCGCGCGGATCACCGGCGAGGGCGACGGTGTTGGCATAATCCGACTTCAAAAGGTCGGCCCAGTCGGCCGGCGCTTCCTTCACAAGATCCTTGTTCACCAGGAAGGACAGCACGCCGTAATAGTCGCCGGTCCAAAAACCATCGGCATCCTTAGCGCTGTCCGGGATCGAATCCCACGTCGATACTTTGTAAGCCTGGATCAGGCCGTCTTTCTTTGCGGTCGGGCCGAAGGAGAGGCCGACGTCGATCACGTCGGGCGCTTGCGGGCCCTTGTTGTCCTTGTTGGCCTTGATGGCCTCGACCTCATCGCCGGAGCCGGCATCGGGGTTGAGTTCGTTGATGGTGATGTCCGGATACTTAGCCTTGAAGGCGTCGATCACTGCCCCATAGCCGCACCAGTCATGCGGCAGCGCGATGACAGTCAGCTGGCCTTCGGCCTTCGCGGCCTTGGCGAGATCGTCCAGCGAATCCGCGGACGAAATCACCGTCGACGCGAAGAGCGCCGCGGCCGAGAGGGAAAGCACTTTCCCCGTGAACTTGAACATGTGTTCTCTCCGTTGAACTGGCGTCGTGGACGCCTGCGATGCGGGTATCGTTTTCGTGTGACAGCCAGATGAAGGCTTTTTGAAACCGGAGCCCCGCGGCACAAAAAGTTAACTCTTTTTAACGGACTGTAGCAATTAGCCCGCAGTTAATTTTCCGGCTAATGGTTAGTTGCCTTGCTTTTTGCCCCCTCTCCTTTTCATTGGGTGTCGTCTTCTTCAACTTTTCGGCATCCGAAGCCGGCTCTCATACGGAGCCGGCGATGGCGTCTTCCAGCAGCGTCAGCGCCGCCTTCTTGGTGAGCTTGACCGGGTTGCCGCCGGCGGTCGGATCGACCACCGCCATATCGGCGATCAGCGCCTTGCGCTTCTTGTCCATGTCGAGGCCCTTGATCAGGCCGGGCAGCGCGTGCGGCACCTTGAGTTCCTTGCGCAGCTTGACGATTGCCTTGGCGAAACCATCGAAGCCGCCCTTGATGCCGCAATAGGCGGCGAGCCGGGCGATGCGGTCCTCGATCGCCTCGCGGTTGAAGGCGAGCACATAGGGCATGAATACCGCATTGGTCATGCCGTGATGGGTGTCGTAGAGCGCGCCGATCGGATGCGACAGCGAGTGGATGGCCCCCAGCCCCTTCTGGAAGGCGGCGGCACCCATGGCGGCGGCGCTCATCATATGGGCGCGGGCAACCAGATCCTTGCCGTTGGCGAAGGCCTTGGGCAGGTTCTCGAACACCAGCCTGATGCCTTCCACCGCGATGCCGTCGGCCATCGGGTGATAGCCCGGCGCGCAATAGGCTTCGAGGCAGTGGGCGAGCGCATCCATGCCGGTGCCGGCAGTGATGAAGGGCGGCATGCCGGCCGACAGCTCCGGATCGGCAATGACGATCGCCGGCAGAAGCTTCGGGTGGAAGATGACCTTCTTGGTGTGGGTCGCCTCGTTGGTGATGACGCCGGCGCGGCCGACCTCGGACCCGGTGCCGGCCGTGGTCGGCACCGCGATGATCGGCGCGATCGCGTCCGAATTGGCTCTGGTCCACCAGTCGCCGATGTCCTCGAAATCCCATACGGGCCGAGTCTGCCCGGCCTGAAAGGCGATCAGCTTGCCGAGGTCGAGCGCCGAGCCGCCGCCGAAGGCGATGACGCCGTCATGCTTGCCCTTCTTGAACACCGCGATGCCGGCGGTGAGGTTGGACTCGACCGGGTTCGGCTTCACCTCGGAAAACACGCCATAGGGCACTTGTGCCGCGTCTAGGATTTTTAGCGTCGATGCGACGACCGGAAGCTTTGCCAGGCCCGGATCAGTGACGAACAGCGGGCGCTTGATGCCGGCGGCCGCCAGCGCGTCCGGCAGTTCCTTGATGCGGCCGGCGCCGAAACGGACGGTGGTGGGGTAGTTCCATTTGGAGATGAGCTTGGACATTTTCTGTCTTTCGAAAAATCAGATCGCTTCACGCAGGTGGTATGATTTCGGCCGGGTCAAATTGTCGTAGCCGATGGCCGAGAGCGCGGCGCCCTTGCCGGTGTCCTTGACGCCGGTCCAGACCAGCGCCGGGTCGAGGTAGTCGCAGCGGTTCATGAACACGGTGCCGGTCTCGACGCGGTCGCCGATCGCCACCGCGCGCTCGGTGTCGCGCGTCCAGATCGAGGCCGTCAGCCCATAGGGGCTGTCGTTCATCAGCGCGATCGCCTCTTCATCGTTGCGCACCTTCATGATGCCGACGATCGGTCCAAAACTTTCCTCGCGCATGACGCTCATCTGGTGGTCGACCTCGGTCAGCACTTCGGGCGCCAGATAGGGCGAGCCGGGCCGATCGTTCTCGACCTTCATGTCGATGTGCGCCCTGGCGCCCTTGCGCAGCGCCTCGGCCTTCTGCTCGCGGATCAGGTCGGCAAAGCGCGCCTGCGCCATCGGCCCCATGGTGGTCGCGTGCTCCAGCGGGTTGCCGACGACGTAGTTCTTGGTCTCGGCGACGAAACCCTCGACGAACTCGTCATAGACCTTCTCGTGCACATAGACGCGCTCGATGCCGCAGCAGCACTGGCCGGAATTGTAGAAGGCGCCGTCGACAAGATTGGCGACCGCGTGGTCCATCTTGGCGTCGGGCAGCACATAGGCCGGGTCCTTGCCGCCGAGCTCGAGGCCGAGCGTCATGAAGCTGCCTGCCGCCGCCTTCTCGATGGCACGGCCGCCAGCCACCGAGCCGGTGAAGTTGACATGGTCGATCTTGCCCGAGCCAAGCAGCTTCTCGGTCTGGGTGTGGTTCATGACCAGGTTCTGGAACAGGCCCTTGGGGAGACCTGCCTTGTCAAAAGCCTGTTGGAAGCGCTCGCCGACCAGCAGCGTCTGCGCGGCGTGCTTGAGGATGACGGCGCTTCCGGCCATCAGCGCCGGCACGATGGTGTTGACCGCGGTGAGATAGGGATAGTTCCAGGGAGCGATCACCAGGACGACGCCGAGCGGCACCTTCTTCACATAGCGGCGAAAGCCCTCCTTCGGATTGGAGGCCATGACCGGCTTCAGCGCGGCTTCAGCGATCTCGACCATGTAGCTGGTGCGTTCCTTGACGCCGCCGAACTCGCCGCCATAGCGCACCGGCCGACCCATCTGCCAGGCGATCTCGGGCACGATCTCATCGGTCATGGCGACCAGTGCTTCCAGCATCGCCAGCATGTATTTGCCGCGCTCGACGATGGGCGTTTCGGCCCATTTTTCCTGCGCCGCCTTGGCGCGCTCCACCGCCGCGTTGATCGCCTGGTCCGTCGCGACCGGCCGCTCGGCATAGATCGAGCCGTCGATGGGTGATTTGAGTTTGACCGTTTCGGTCATTTCTTCCTCGCAGTTTTACAACAATCGAAAATCATGTGGCCTTGGCTTCACGCTTCGCCCCTTCTTCCGCCCATCGCAGAGAAGAAAGAAAGTCCGGCCCCGGCGCTCCAGTCCCAGAGAGAGTAAAGGGCAGCGTCGGCGCCTTGGCGCTGGTACCTAGTACCGCTCAAACCCCCGGTGCAGTTCCCAATCCGTGATGCGGCGGTCGTACTCGAACTGCTCCCAGTGAGCCGTGTGCACATAGTGCTCGATGACGTCCTCACCGAAAGCCTGCTTCAGCATTTTCGACTTCGACAGCGTCTCGGTGGCGTCGCGCAGCGTCTTCGGGATCTCCGGCAGCTGCGACGCTTGATAAGCATCACCGAAGAAAGGCTTTTGCAGTTCCAACTTCTCGTCGATGCCGGCAAGGCCGGCGGCGATGAGCGCGGCGAAGGCGAGATACGGGTTCAAGTCGGCGCCGCCGATGCGGCACTCCATGCGGATGCCCTTGGTGCCTTCGCCGCAGAGCCGGAAGCCGGCGGTGCGGTTGTCCTCGCTCCACATGATCTTGGTCGGTGCGAAGGTGCCGGCCTGGAAGCGCTTGTAGGAGTTGATGTAGGGCGCCAGGAACCAGGTGAACTCCTTGGCGTATTTGAGCTGGCCGGCCGCCCATTGCTGGCCGAGGGTCGACAGCGTCCATTCGGCGTTTTTGTCGAAGAAAAGCGGCGTCTTGCCGTCGGCGCTCCACAGCGAATTGTGGATGTGGCTGGAGTTGCCGGCGAGCCCGTAATTGTACTTGGCCATGAAGGAGATCGCCTTGCCTTCGGAATCGGCGATCTCCTTGGCGCCGTTCTTCAGGATGACGTGGCGGTCGGCCATCTCGAGCGCTTCGGCATAGCGCACGTTGATCTCTTCCTGGCCGGGCCCCCACTCGCCCTTGGAATTCTCGATCGGAATGCCGGCGGCCTCCATCTCGTTGCGAAGCCGGCGCATGACGCCTTCTTCCTTGGTGGTGATGCCGATCTGGTAGTCGCCGATATAGGGCGAGGCCGAGTCGAGGCCCTGCCAGTGCTTCTTGCGGGCGGAATCGTAGGTTTCGCTGAACAGGTAGAATTCGAGTTCGGAAGCGAAATAGCCGATATAGCCGCGCTCGCTCAGCCGCTTGACCTGCCTCTTCAGGATCGCGCGCGGAGAATGCGCCAGGTCCTCATGGTCGTGGTGGTCGAGCACGTCGCAGATGACCAGCGCCGTCTTTTCGAGCCAGGGGATGCGCCGCAGCGTCGATAGGTCGGGCTTCATGACGAAGTCGCCATAGCCCTTCGACCAGCTCGCAGCCTTGTAGCCGGGGACCGGCTCCATATCGATGTCGGCCGCCAGCAGATAGTTGCAGCCATGCGTCTCGTCATGCGCCGAATCGACGAAATACTGGGCCAGGAAGCGCTTTCCCGCGAGCCGGCCCTGCATGTCGACGATGCAGGCCAGCACCGTGTCGATCTCACCGTTCGAGACCGCTTGCTTCAACTGTTCGAAAGAGAAATTCCCGGCCATTCCTTTGGCACTCCAGTGCTGGTCGATTGAAGGGTGGAAACGAAACCATGGCCGGCGCGGCGCCGGCCATGGCATTGAAGGGAGGTCTCAGTTGCCGGTTTCGCCCACCGCCTGTTCGGCCGCCTTGATCGCCGCCTGGCGCTTGGCGATCTCATCGCCGATCGGCGGACCCTGGAAGCGGCGGTTCTCGAAGCCGTACCAAAGCACCGCGGTCAGCAGGATGAAGCCGATGGTGATATAGAGCACCTTATCGTTCGGCGGCTGGATGGCGATGTAGAAGATGATCGCCATGCCTATGACTGACAGGATGCAAACCAGCTTGAACAGCCCGGCACCGAGATTCCATGGGCCCGGGCTCGGCCATTTTGCCGTTCCGAAAGCCATCATGCCGAGCACGATCGGGATGATGAAGGAGAGGAACAGGAAGACCAGCGTCGAGTTGACGACGATGGTGTAGATGTTCGTGCCACCAATCGAGATGAACTGGGCAAGAAAGACATAGATGATCTCGAGGACAGCAGCCGTCCAGATCGCGTGGACGGGCGTGCGCCAGGTCGGGCTGACCTTGGCAAGCGAGGCCGAGCCAACCGGCATGCCGCCGTCGCGCGAGAAGGCGAAAAGCATGCGCGACGCCGAGGTCACGGTGGCGAGGCCGCAGAGGAACTGCGAAATCAGGATGGCAAGGTAGAGCAGTTCCTTGAGCCAGACCGGCAGGATCGCGTCCATGGTCGAGAAGAAGACGCTCCAACCCTGCTTGGCACCTGCCGCGAGGTCCGGAATGGCCAGCACGATCGCGCAGACCATAGCCCAGCCGATAAGCGACGACCAGAGCACCGACGAAATGATCGCCCGCGGAACGGAATGCGCGGCCTTCAGCGTTTCTTCCGATGTATGCGCCGACGCGTCATAGCCGGTAATGGTGTAGACCGGCAGCAGCAGGCAGAGCAGGAACAGGTAGGTCATGGAATCCGACTGCGGGAAAACCCCGCCGCCTGCGTCGCCCGAATAATTGGTGAACGTCCACAGCCTGGTGATGTCGATTGCCGGAGCGAAAACCAGGCAAGCCACGATCAACACCGCCGTCGCGCCAAGGATCAGGAAGCCGGAAGCGTCGGTCAGCATGGCGGTGAGCTTGATGCCGAAATGATTGCAGAGCGCCTGGATCACCGTGATGACGGCGACAAATCCGACGATCTCTCCCGGTGTGCCGGTGATGCCGAACCAACTGCCGAACGTTCCGACGAAGAAGAATGCGGTGCCGATGTTGATGGCGCCCAGCACGGTGATCAGGCCAAGCAGGTTGAGCCATGCAGTCAGCCAGCCGGTGAATCGGTTGCCGAGGATCGACGCCCAATGATAAAGGCCGCCCGCTGTCGGGAATGCCGAGGCGATCTGCGCCATGGCGAGGGCGAAGAATCCGGATACGGCGCAACCGACGATCCAGCCGATGCCGGCGCCGGCGCCGCCGATCGAAGATATCGCCTGGGCGAAAGAGTTGATGCCGCCCGAAAGGATGCAGATGATCGAGAAGGAGATCGCGAAGTTCGAGAAGCGGCTCATGCTTCGCGACAATTCCTGGGCATAGCCCATTCCGTGGAGAACCTTTAGGTCCTCGTGCTTGTCGACTTCTGTGTAGTCTTGCGCTGACATGTTAGTCCCCTGTTGATTCTTAGCTGGCCGATTGAATTGACTTTCCCATTGCGCGTTGTCGGGAACCCCTGGCCTCCTCGGGCTCCAGATTCGAAAATATGCCTGTGAGCAGATCCGCCCATTTCCGCTGCCCGGTCTCGCCGGAGATTTCGTCGTTGCGGATTTCGATCATCGCGCAGGCAAGGCCGCGCGAGCGCGCATGCCGTTCCAGCGTGAAGTAGACGCGGTCGGCCGGCGAATAAGGCTCGTTGACGCCGACGGTGACGCCGGCAAGCCGCTGCAATGCCGATATCAGCGGCGCCGCCAGCCTGCGGTCGTCGTCATGGATGATGCCGATATGCCAGGGTCGGCTCCTGCCCCTGTAGACCGGCGTAAAGGAGTGCACCGACACCAGCCGCGTCTCCTGGCCACGCGCCAGCCGCTGTTCGATGATCTCGGCGATGGTGTCATGGAATGGACGCCAGGCCAGGTCGACGCGCGCCGCGCGCTGTTTGTCGGAAAGACCCGTATTGCCCGGGATGGCCGTCGTCTCGCTGACCGGCGGCACGAGGTCCGGCGCGTCGAGCGGCCGGTTGCAGTCGATCACCAGGCGCGAGACCCGGGTCTCGACCAGCGTGGCATCGAGCGCATCGGCCATGCGGCTGGCGACGGGCAACGCGCCCGGATCCCAGGCGATGTGGCGGGACAGATCCTCGATGGGCAGGCCCAGCGTGCCGAATTCGGCTGGCAGGAAGTTCGAGGCGTGGTCGCAGGTGAGGACGAAGGGGCTCGAGCCGCCGGGGTTGGTCACCCTTACGGTCTCCGACGGTGCAAGGCTGGCCGGCCGTGCTTTCTCCATACTGCCGTCCCCTGGGGAGCGCTGTATCGTATGTTACGTATTTTGCCTCATTGCGTCCCTGTGAATGATTTCATACACTTTACCCGGCTTTGTCAAACGCCGAATTCCGAAAACGGCGGCGACCGGGTCAAAGGGTGGGGAAAACCATGATCTCCAGCATCGCCGAACTGATCTCGGACCGCATCGGCACCATGCCGGCGGGCGAGCGCCGCGCCGCACAGACGCTGATTGCCAACTATCCGCTGACCGGGCTGAAGACGGTGGCCGAATTCTCGATCGCGGCGGGAGTTTCATCGCCGACGATCCTGCGTTTCGTCGCCAGGCTGGGTTTCCAGAACTATCCCGAATTCCAGTCGGCGTTGCAGGATGAACTGGCGGCGCAGTTACAGTCGCCGGCGTCGCGCACGCTCAACCCGGCATCGCCCGCCGGTGGCGGCGCGGTTTCGCCGATGCTGGAGGCGACGCTCGACAACATGCGCGAGACGTTCCGGCACCTCTCCGACAAGCAGCTGGCCGACATCGCCGCAAGACTTGCCGAGCGGCGCGGCAAGACCTTCCTGATCGGCGGCCGCTTCACCGACCCGCTGGCGCGCTACATGGCCGCCCATCTCGCCATCATCCAGCCGGATGTCTACCACCTCGCCGGCCAGGAGAGCATCTGGCGCGACCGGCTGATCGATATGGGCAAGCGCGACGTGCTGGTGATCTTCGACATCAGGCGCTACCAGGAAAGTCTGATCCGCTTCGCCGAGAAGGCGCACGAGCGCGGCGTGCAGATCGTGCTCTTCACCGACCAGTGGCTGTCACCCATCGCCCGCTTCGCCCGCCACGTGATCGCCGGCCGCACCGCAGTGCCTTCGGCCTGGGACTCATCCGCCGCCCTCTTCGTCGTTGCCGAAACGCTGATCGGCGCTGTCACCAGGCAACTCGAAGCTGCCGGCGCCAAGCGCATCCGCGACCTGGAGAGCCTGCGCTGAGTGGTCACCAATCTGAGTAGCCGCTACGGCTTGATGAACACCTTGCCATTCGGCTTGGCCAACTCGGCCGGCAGCCGCGCCATCGCCTCGTCCAGTGGCACCACCGCCGTCACATCGGTCGACCACCGCCCGTCGGAAAAGCGTTTTTGCGCTTCCAGCACCGCCGGGCCGAGCCGGTCGCGGAACCGCCGCATCCATTCGGCGAGCCAGAAGCCTTCGATGCGCTTGTGCTGGAAGATCAACTGGCCTGGCTCGCGTATCACCGTCGGCTCGGCATCGAGCCGGCCATAGACGATCCAGCGCGAACGCTTCGGCATGGCATTGAAGATAGCCGAGGCCAGCGGGCCGGTCACCGCGTCCAGGAAGATGCGCGGCTGCTCGGCTTTCATCACCTCGCGCAGCGCAGCCTCGAAATCCGCCGCCTTCTCGTTGAGCACATGAGCGGCGCCGATGCCTTTCAGCAACGGGATCTGCTCCTCGCGGCGCACGGTGACGATCGGCCGAAAACCTTCCTCCTTCGCGAGCCCGATGATCAGCTTGCAGAGCTGGCTGGCGCCGGCGGTCATGATGAACGCCTTCTCCCCTTCTCGGCTGACGATGTCGAACATGGCTAAAGCGGTCAGCGGATTGACGATCATCGCGGCGCCGTCCTCGTCGCGCACCGTGTCGAGCAGTGGGATGC
This sequence comes from Mesorhizobium silamurunense, assembly GCF_014843905.1. Taxonomy (NCBI): domain Bacteria; kingdom Pseudomonadati; phylum Pseudomonadota; class Alphaproteobacteria; order Hyphomicrobiales; family Phyllobacteriaceae; genus Mesorhizobium; species Mesorhizobium silamurunense. Next base: position 34,489 of record NZ_LPVS01000094.1, read on the forward strand.
AGGACGCCGCCTCCGCCACCGCATAGTCGGCCCACGAGCCCCAGTTCGACACCCCGGTGGCGAAAGCGACGCGCTTTCCCTCCAGGCTCCTTGCATAGGGATCGTTGCCCGTCGCGACGACGATGCCGACGCCTTCGAAACCTGCCGGCTGCCCCTTTACCCGCGGCTGGCCGTATTGGCCCTTGATGAAGGCGATATCGGAGGGGTTTATCGAGGCAAGGCTGACCTTAATCAGCGCCTGCGTCGGGCCGGGCGCGGGCACGGCGATATTGCCGGGCCGCAGATAAGGCTCCGTCGCCTCCAGCGCGCCGGCCGAAGGTGTTCTGGTGTAGCCGTCGCCGACAAGCAGCAAGGCCTTCATTTCCGATGGAAGCGCCATGGCGATCAGACCTTTTCCTGCGTGTATTTCCTGAGCTCGGTGCGGGCCACCTGCCGCCGATGCACGGCGTCCGGCCCGTCGGCCAGCCGCAGGGTTCTCAGATGCGTCCAAGAGCGGGCAAGCGGCGTGTCCTGGCTGATGCCCTGCGCGCCGAACATCTGCACCGCCTCATCGGTGACCTTGAGCGCGACGCGGGGTGCCACCACCTTGATCTGGCTGATCCAGGGCGCGGCGGCGCGCGCATCGCCCTGGTCGATCATCCATGCCGCCTTGAGGCACAAGAGCCTCGCCATCTCGATCTCCATCCGGCACTCGGCGATGATATCGAAATTGGCGCCGAGCTTGGCCAGCGACTGGCCGAAGGCCTCGCGCCGCACGGAACGCTGGCACAGCATCTCCAGCGCCATCTCGGCCTGGCCGATCGCGCGCATGCAGTGATGGATGCGACCCGGCCCCAGCCGCCCTTGCGCGATCTCGAACCCCCTGCCCTCGCCGAGGATCAGGTTCGCCGCCGGCACCCGCACATCCTCGAACCTCAGATGCATATGGCCGTGCGGCGCGTCGTCGTCGCCATAGACCTGCATTGGGCGCAACTTAGTGATGCCCTTGCTGTCGGAGGGCACCAGGATCATCGAATGCCGGCGATGCTGCGGCTCGTCGTCGGAGCCGGTCCTCACCATGACGATGTAGATCGCGCAGCGCGGATCGCCGGCGCCCGACGCCCACCATTTCTCGCCGTTGAGCACATAGTAGCCGCCGCGCCGCTCGCAGCGCATCGAAATATTGGTGGCGTCGGACGATGCGACGTCCGGCTCGGTCATCAGATAAGCCGAGCGAATCCTGCCGTCGAGCAACGGCTCCAGCCATTCTTGCTTATGGTCTTCCGAGCCGTAGCGCTCCAGCACTTCCATGTTGCCGGTGTCGGGCGCCGAGCAGTTGAAGGTCTCGGCGCCGAGATGCGCCTTGCCCATCTCCTCCGCCAGATAGGCGTATTCGACGGTCGACAAGCCATAGCCGCGCTTGGAATCGGTGAGCCAGAAATTCCACAACCCGCGTGCCCGCGCCGTCTTCTTCAACCCTTCGAGGATCTCGGTCTGCCTGGCCGTATAGGCCCAGCGGTCACCGTTCCGGCCAACCTCGGCCAGAAACTCCTCGCCGAGCGGCGCGATCTCGTCGCGCACCATCGCGGCCACGCGCTGATGGATCGGCTTCAGCCGCTCGGTCATGCCGAGATTCATGTCCGCCATCGGTTCTGGCCCTTTCACAGATGCATCTTTACCCGTGGCAAGGATGACCGTACTTCGGCTAGCCTTGTCAACGCGAGTCCTTCGGTTCCGGCCGGGACGAGGCACGTGGGAGGAATTGGGATGAGCTATTTGGACAGGCTGTTCTCGGTCGCCGGCAAGACCGCACTGGTGACCGGTGCCGCGACCGGCATCGGCCGCATGGTCGCGACCGGGCTGGTACGGGCCGGTGCCACCGTGATGATCGCCTCGCGCAAGGGCGAGGACTGCGTGCGCGTCGCCAGCGAGCTCAACGCGCTTGGCGGCTCAGGCCGCGCCGAGGGTTTTGACGGCGACGTGTCCAGCGAAGCGGGCATCGCTGGTTTGGTCGCCGAGGTGAAGGTGCGCACGGATCGGCTGCACATCCTGGTCAACAATGCCGGCATTTCCTGGGGCGCGCCGCTGGAGGAGTTTCCCTATCACGCCTGGGGCAAGGTGTTCGGCGTCAACGTCACCGCCGTCTTCCACCTGACGCGCGAGTTGCTGCCGCTGCTCGACGCCGCCGCAAGCGACGAGGACCCGGCCCGCGTGATCAATCTGGGCTCCGTGATGGGCACCCAGCCGCTGGCCGACGATGCCTATTCCTACACCGCCTCCAAAGCCGCGGTGCATCACCTGACGCGCACACTGGCGATCGAGTTCGCCGCCCGCCGCATTACCGTCAATGCCTTTGCCCCCGGCCCCTTCCAGAGCCGGATGACGGCCTTTGCCACCGCCACGGAGGAGCAGGCGAAACATGTCGGTAACCATGTTCCGCTCGGCCGCATCGGTGTGGCGGATGACATTGCCGGCGCAACGCTCTATTTGTGCAGCCGTGCCGGAAGCTATGTCACCGGCGCCATCCTGCCGATCGACGGCGGCCAGTCGGTGCAGCACGGGATGACATTGTTCAAGGAATAAAAGCGCTCGTTATCCGGGCGGGGGTGCGGAGGACATCAGCGTGGAACCGATCAGACTCGATACGCTTCTGGCCAGCGTCGGCAAGGAAGTCGGCGTGTCGCCCTGGCGCACGGTGACGCAGCGCATGATCGACCAGTTCGCCGACGCCACCGACGATCATCAGTTCATCCATTGCGATCCGGAGCGCGCCGCGCGTGAGACGCCGTTTGGCGGCACCATCGCGCATGGCTTCCTGTCGCTGTCGCTGCTGTCGGCCATGACCTTCGAGACCATGCCGCCGATCGAGAACACCAAGATGGGCGTCAACCATGGCTTCGACACGCTGCGCTTCCTGGCGCCGGTGAAGACGGGCTCGCGCATCCGCACGCACTTCGTGCTGGCCGACGTCAAGGTGCGGCCCTCAGGATGGGTGCAGACGGCGCATGACGTCACCATCGAGATCGAAGGATCGAAGAAGCCCGCGCTCACCGCGCGCTGGCTGACGCTGACGCTGATCGAGCGCCAGCCAGAGACCGCATGAGCGGCGACGCCAACGCTCTCAATCAAGCGGCGCTTGCGCCGTACCTCGAAGCGCATATCCCGGGCTTTGCCGGGCTTTCCGCGATCGAAAAATTCAAATCCGGACAGTCGAATCCGACCTATCTGCTCACCGCCGCCAGCGGCCGCTACGTGCTGCGCGCCAAGCCGCCTGGACAGCTGCTGAAATCGGCGCACCAGGTCGACCGTGAATTCCGGGTCATGCAGGCGCTTGCCGGCACCGCCGTGCCGGTGCCGCGCATGCTGCATCTCTCGGGCGAAGTAACGCCGATCGGCCGCATGTTCTATGTCATGGAGTTCCTCGACGGCCGCATCTTTTGGGACCCCTCATTGCCGGATGCATCCGGCAATGACGAGCGGGCCGCGATCTACGACGCCATGAACGCGACGCTCGCCGCCCTGCACGACGTCGATATCGAGGCCGTGGGCTTAAGCGATTTCGGCAAGCCGGGCAGCTATTTCGAGCGCCAGTTCGCCCGCTGGACCAGCCAGTATCGCGCCTCCGAAACCGAAAACATCGCCGACATGGACCGGCTGATTGCCTGGCTCGAGACCCATATGCCGGCCGCTGACGGCCGCGTCTCGCTGGTGCATGGCGATTACCGGCTGGACAACATGATCTTCGCCAAGGACGAGCCGAAGGTCATCGCCGTGCTCGACTGGGAGCTGTCGACGCTCGGCCATCCCTTTGCGGACCTCGCCTATCAATGCATGCAGTGGCGGCTGCCGCATGCTTCCGGCTTTCGCGGCCTCGGCGGCGTCGACCGCGCCACGCTCGGCCTGCCTTCCGAGGAGGCCTATGTCGCCGCCTATTGCCGCCGGCGCGGCATCGACGGCATCGGCGACTGGACCTTCTTCCTCGCCTTCTCCTTCTTCCGGCTGGCGGCGATCTGCCAGGGTGTCTACCGCCGCGCGCTGGACGGCAACGCCTCCAATCCGGAAAAGGCCAAGACCTATGGCGAGGCGGTGAAGCTGCTTGCCGCGCTGGCGGTCGACCTGATCGACAAGAAGATTTGACAACGGAGCGTTGAGCGATGGGCCGTTTCGATGGAGCGGCGGTGCTGATCACGGGGGCGACCGGCGGCCTCGGCAGCGGCACGGCCAAAGCCTTCGCCGCCGAGGGGGCGCGGCTGGTTCTTTCCGATCTCGACGAAGCAGCGCTCGGCGACTTCGCGGCGACACTCGACGCCGAGACCGGGCTCCTTGCCGGCAACATTGCCGACGAGAAGCTATCCGAGGATCTGGTGAAGCTTGCCGTCGAGAAGTTCGGACGGCTGGACATCGCCATCAACAATGCCGGGATCGTGCACGCCTTCGTGCGCCTGCCGCAAGTGACGTCGGAGGAAGCGCGCCGGGTGCTTGAGGTCGACCTGCTCGGCGTCTTCTACGCCATGAAGCACCAGATCCCGCAGATGGAGCGCCAGTTCAGGGAAACGGGCAGGGGCGGCGCCATCGTCAACATCGCCTCGGTCGCGGGTCTCTCCGGCGCGCCCAAGCTGTCGGTCTACGCCGCCGCCAAGCATGGCGTCGTCGGGCTGACGCGCTCGGCGGCGGTCGAATATGCAAGCAAGGGGATACGCATCAACGCGGTCTGCCCGGCTCATACGAGGACGGCGATGGTCGACGGCTTCGTGCGTTCCACCGGCGCGCCGGAAGCCGAAGCGCTTGCCGAGCTCACCCGCGGCGTGCCGATGAAACGGGTCGGAGAGGTCGACGAGATCGTGACCGGCGTCCTTTATCTCGCCGATCCCGCCAACTCCTTCATGACCGGCCATGCGCTCGCGCTCGATGGCGGCATCGGCGCCACCTGATTTCGGGAAAGGCGGTCTGGAATTGCGTTGGAACAAAGCGCTAGAGCGTACCTTGCCGAACCAGGCCGCTCCCTTGCCCGTTGCCGTACACTGTATATAATTTCGTCAGGCAACCAATCAAAAGGCAGGCGGACATTGGCGCTGAGCGTTCAGAAACGCCGCGAGAAACAGAAAGCCGAGCTTCGTTCCGAACTGGTCGATGCGGCCCACAAGCTCGTCCAAGAAGAGGGCTACGAAGGGCTTACCATCCGCAAGCTGGCCAAGCGGGTCGGCTACGCGCCGATGTCGGTCTATTCCTATTTCGCCGACAAGCAGGACATCCTGTTCGCGCTGGCTGAAGACGCCTTCGAGACGCTTGCCCGGCGCATCGAGGAGCATCCCGCCGATGACCCGATCGAAGCGCTGCGGGCGGTGATGACCGAATATGCCGCCTTCGGGCTCGGCAACCCCAATGAATATCGCACCGTGTTTATGACCGAGAAGACGCGGCTGCCGGAGGGCCGCAGCTACGAGGACATGGAAGAGGGCAACCCGGCGATGAAGGTGCTGATCAAAAGGGTCGAGGCCTGCGTGGCCGCCGGCAAGCTCAAGGGCGACCCGCGCGCCATCGCCACCATGCTGTGGACCGTCGGCCATGGCACGATCTCGTTGCTGATCACCTTCCCCTTCTATCCCTTCGGCGATCCCCAGGCTTATGTGAAGCGGATGTGCGACTTCATGCTGGTCTCCTTGTCGGCACAGGACATACCCCCTCTCACCGAAACACCCGTCAACTGCTGATCGGCCATCTTTGACCGTTTTGCCCATCCGATCGCTTGATCCGCGGCGGTGAATTCCTACGTTCAAGAAAATTTGTCGTACGCGTACAAATTCGCCCTTGCATTCACCTTCCGTTAACCGTATATGTACAGCATATCGTACATGTACGAAAATCGACTGGAGACGGAAGATGAAAAAGACAATCCTCGCACTCGCTGCCGTGCTGGCTTTCTCGGGCGCCGCTTTCGCTGGCGCGAGCCAGCCGGCCAAGCACGCCCCCGCGGCCTGCGCTCAGACCAACACCAATATGACGCTTGACTGCACTGCGACCGGTTCGGTCGAAAAGGCCGACGCCGTCAAGACCCAGACCACCAAGGGCCCGCGCCTCGGCATGGACGTCAACCCGTGGTTCGTGCCCGGTCTTTAAGCGCAGGCAGCTTCGCACAAAAACTAAACGAAAACGGGCGGCACTTGGCCGCCCTTTTTCGTTTCAGCTGTATTCGAAACGTCTGAAGCAATGTCGCAAGCCGCCTATTTCTTACGCGGCTTCTTTCCAGTCACGTTCTTCGCCCTCCCAGACTTTGCGGGAGCGCCAGAAATTGAGGTTCCGGTGATCGACACCGGATCGCTGGCCGGAAACGTGTCCTCGAGGCCTTCCTCGAGTTCCTCATCCTCGACCTCGTGATGCCGTTCCCGCTCCAGCGAACGGACAGCCGCGGTCTTCTTGGGCGACTTCGGCGCGGATCTGGACGGCATCGGCTTCTCCCTCGCTGGTCGCAAACAACGGGCCGGATTGGCGATGGTTCCCGCAGCGACCATTAGGGCAATCGGCCGCAAGCATCAGTTCGCCGCGTCGCTCGCTGCTTCCGACAGCAAAGTAAAGACATAGTCCGAGAAGGAACGCCAGCACTCCACCCGGAACGTGTCTTTCGCGGTACGCAGCAGCACGATCTCGGCCTTGCCCAGGATGGTGCGCGACGCCGCCCCGACCGGGAATGCTTCGAGCGACAGGTCCTGCGGGCAACCGGAATTGACCGTCACCTCAGCCGCAAGGCCGGCGACCGAGATCGCGACGTTGCGATGCGAGATGCCAACCGCCGAATGCAGCGCCGAGACCTTGGCGCAATCGGCCAGCGGATCGTTGCTGGCCTCGTCGATGACCAGCCACTCGTCCGGCCCGAGCCACAGCGCCGTGCGCCCGCCCTTCGCCTCCGAGGTCTTCGGCTTTGCCGGCAGCGTCACGCCGAGCGCCTTCGACAACGCGGCGACCGAAGCCTCCGGCGCGCGCAGCGAAATGCGCTCGGCCGGCGGCAGGATCTCGACCTTGACGCCCGGCGCCGATACCGCGCGGCCGCCAAGCGCGGGACGCCGCTCGACCGAGGCTTCAGCGGCTTTTGTCTTGACGGCAGCCTTAGCCATTGAGGCGTTCTCCCTTCTCGTCGACGAACACCATGCCGGTGACCTCCACCTCGATCGTGCCGCTGGGCATCGGCACGTAGAGCGTCTGGCCCATGCGGTCGCGGCCGCCGGCGACCATCGCCAGCGCGATCGAGCGCCCGCAATTCTCCGACCAATAGCTGGATGTGACGTGGCCGATCATCTTCATCGGGATCGCCTGCTTCGGATCCTCGACGATCTGCGCGCCCTCTTCCAGCACCACCTTCGGGTCCTTGGTCTTCAGACCGACGAGCTGCTTGCGGCCCTTGGCGACCAGGTCAGACCGGGCCATGCCGCGTATGCCGACGAAGTCGGTCTTCTTCTTGCCCACCGCCCAGTCGAGCCCGGCATCGTTCGGCGTGACCGTGCCGTCGGTGTCCTGGCCGACGATGATGTAGCCCTTCTCGGCGCGCAACACGTGCATGGACTCGGTGCCGTAAGCAGTGGCGCCATGCTTCTGGCCTTCGGCCCACAGCGCTTCCCAGACCGCTTCGCCATAATCGGCCGGCACATTGACCTCGAAGCCGCGCTCGCCGGTGAAGGACATCCGGAACAGCCTCGTCGGCACGCCGCAGATCTTGCCCTCGCGCACCGACATATGCGGCAGCGCCTCGTCCGACATGTCGATGCCTTCGACCAGCGGGGCGATGATCTCGCGCGATTTGGGCCCCTGCACCGCGATCACCGCCCATTGCTCGGTGATCGAAGTCAGCCAGACATTGAGATGCGGGAATTCGGTCTGAAGGTAATCCTCCATGTGATGCATGACGCGCGGCGCGCCGCCGGTGGTCGTCGTCACATGGAAGCGGTCCGGCGCCAGCCTGCCGACAACACCGTCGTCATAGATGAAGCCGTCCTCGCGCAGCATGATGCCGTAGCGGCAGCGGCCGGGCTCCAGCTTCTCCCACGGGTTGGTGTAGAGCAGTCCCATGAATTTCGCCGCGTCCGGCCCGACCACCTCGATCTTGCCGAGCGTCGAGGCGTCGAACAGCCCGGCCACTTTTCGCACCGTCACGCATTCGCGGTTGACGGCGGCGTGCATGTCCTCGCCGGCCCTGGGAAAGTACCAGGCGCGCTTCCACTGGCCGACATCCTCGAAGACCGCTCCGTGCGCGGCGGCCCAGGGATGGGTCGCGGTCCTGCGGGTCGGGTCGAACAAGGCACCGCGCGCATGGCCGACGATCGAGCCGAACGTCACCGGCGTATAGGGCGCGCGGAAGGTGGTGAGGCCGACCTGCGGGATCGGCTTGCCGAGCGTCTCGGCCGCGATCGCCAGGCCGTGCATGTTCGACGTCTTGCCCTGGTCGGTCGCCATGCCGTTGGTGGTGAAGCGCTTGACGTGCTCGATCGAATGCATGCCCTCGTGCACCGCCTGGCGGATGTCCTTGGCGGTGACGTCGTTCTGGAAATCGACGAAGGCCTTGACCGTGGTGTCCGGACCGGCACCGGGAGCGGCGCCAAGCATGCCGCGCGACCAGCTCTCGCTGGCATCGACCTTCGGCTTGGCGCTCTTGCCTGCCTTGCCGCCGGCTTCCTTTGCCGCCTTGGCGCCGGCCGCGTAGGCCTCATCGATCGTCGCGTCCAGCCCGTCGGTGCCGTTGCAGGCGCCGATCGAGACACAGTCCTGCGCGTAGGTTCCCGGCACGAAGCGCCGCGTCTCCTCGTTGAAGGCGACCTTGCCGCGCGACTGCGAGAACAGATGCACCGACGGCGTCCAGCCGGCCGACATCAGGATGGCGTCGACCGGGATGGTGCGCTCGCCGCCGCCATTCTTCGGCTGCACGGTCATAGACGACACGCGCAGCTTGCCGCCGGCGCGGATCACCGCGCGGCCGAAATTGATCTCGATGCCGAGGCCTCTCGCCTCGTCGATCGCCGGTCCGGTCGGGTTGTCGCGCAGGTCGACGATTGCTGCGACATTGACGCCCGCCTTCTTCAGGTCGATCGCCGCCGCGTAAGCCGAGTCGTTCGCTGTATAGACGCCGACATTCCTGCCGACCGCGACGCCATAGTGGTTGAGATAGGTGCGCGCGGCCGACGCCAGCATGATGCCCGGCCGGTCGTTGTCGGCGAACACCATGTGCCGCTCGATGGCGCCGGTCGCCAGCACGACTCGCCTGGCGCGGACCTGCCACAGGCGCTCGCGCGCCAGTTCCCGGCCAGGGCTCTTGAGATGGTCGCTGACCCGCTCGACAAGACTGACGAAATTCTGCGCGTAATAGCCAAAAGCAGTCGTGCGCGGCAGCAAGCGGACATTGTCCATGGCCTTGAGCTTCGCGATCGCACCTTGAGCCCAGGCAAAGCCGTTCTCGCCGTCGATTTTGGCGCCGCTCTCGAAGCGCAGGCTGCCGCCGAATTCGGCCTGCTCGTCGGCGAGGATCACCCGCACACCCGTTTCGGCGGCGGCAAGTGCTGCGGCAATGCCGGCGGCACCGCCGCCCAGCACCAGCACCTCGCAATGCGCATAGCGCGCGGCATAATGGTCGGGGTCCGGCCGGTCGGGAGAAACGCCGAGGCCGGCCGCCGCGCGGATCTTCGGCTCGTAGAGATTCTTCCAGGCCGACTTCGGCCACATGAAGGTCTTGTAGTAGAAGCCGGCCGAGAACATCGGCGAGGCAAGATCGTTGACCGCGCCGACGTCGAAGGCAAGCGAGGGCCAGCGGTTCTGTGAATGGGCCGTCAGCCCGTCATAGAGCTCCTGCACGGTCGCCCGCACATTCGGCGTCTTGCGCGCATCGTCGCGCACGATCTGCACCAGCGCGTTGGGCTCCTCCGCGCCGGCCGACAGGAAACCGCGCGGCCGGTGGTACTTGAAGGAACGGCCGACGAGGTGGACGCCGTTGGCGAGCAGCGCCGACGCGAGCGTATCGCCTTCGATGCCGGCATAGGACTTATCGTCGAAACTGAAGGAAGCCGTCTTCGCCTGGCTGAGGCGCCCGGCGCCGGGAATGCGGAACGCGGGGTTCATTTCGAGGCTCCAGGCAGCTTAGCGGGCTTCGGCTCGCCGGCCTTGTAGGTCATGACGAACTTGTCGGTGACGGTGTCGCGCACGGCGTTGAAGAAGCGCGCGCAGCCATGGATATGCCGCCAGCGCTCATAGATGACGCCCTTCGGGTTCGCGCGGATGAAGAAGAATTTCTCGAAGTCGTCGTCACTCTCGCCGGCAATGTTGGTCGGGCGCACGATATGCGCCTCGCCGGCATTGCGGAACTCGAGTTCCGGGCGCTCTTCCTCGCAATAGGGACAGCGGATGAGAAGCATCTAGGTTGATCCTACAATTCGCCATGGCCGACGCGGGCGCCGGCCGGTTGATCGCAAAGCCTCTGGCCGAGCGCCGCGAAGGGCGCGACGAGCCGCATGCGTTCCTCGACGCTGGCCGAGGGTTTCAACAGCGCCCGGTTCGCCATGTTGCCGAGCGTGAGCTGCATCGGGTCTGTGGTGACGATGACGCCGCGCGGATGGAAGGGCTCGCCTTCGCCCAGATCCTTCGGCCTGTTCTCGAAGAACATCACTACCTTGCGGCCGCCGCTCCAGACGCAGGCAAGCATGCCTTCACCGACCGAGAACGGCCAATCCGTCTCGTGGTCCGCCCGGCTGATCGCCTGGACCCGCACTTCGCGCGCCGAGGCCACGTGGAAAGGCCCCTGCTCGCCGGCGAGCACCAGCGGCATCGCGACAGCCATCTCGGCCATCATCAGTGCGCCACCGCCGCCGCCGCGGCCTCGTCGATGAGGCGGCCGGTGCGGAAGCGCTCAAGGGTGAAGGGCGCGTTGATCGGGTGCGGGTCGTCCCTGGCGATGGTGTGGGCAAAGACGTTGCCTGAGCCGGGTGTCGCCTTGAAGCCGCCGGTGCCCCAGCCGCAGTTGACATAGAGCCCCTTGACCGGCGTCTTCGCCAGGATCGGCGAGCGGTCCGGCGTCACGTCGACGATGCCGCCCCAGGAGCGCAGCATCTTCATGCGCGTGAAGATCGGGAACATCTCGCAGATTGCATCGAGCGTGTGCTGCAATATGTGTAGGCCGCCGGTCTGCGAATAGGACACATACTGGTCGGTGCCGGCGCCGATCACCAGCTCGCCCTTGTCGGATTGCGAGATATAGGCGTGCACGGTGTTCGACATCACCACGCAGGGCACCACCGGCTTGACCGGCTCCGACACCAGCGCCTGCAGCGGATAGCTTTCGAGCGGCATGCGCACGCCGGCCATGTTCATGATGACCGAGGAATGACCGGCCGCGACCACGCCGACCTTTTTTGCGCCGATGAAGCCGCGCGTCGTCTCGACGCCGGTGACGGCGCCGTTGGCCGCGCGCTTGACGCCGGTGACCTCGCAGTTCTGGATGATGTGGACGCCGCGCGCCGATGCGCCGCGCGCATAGCCCCAGGCGACCGCGTCGTGGCGCGCCGTGCCGCCGCGCCGCTGCAGCGCCGCGCCCATCACCGGATAGCGCGCCTCCCTTGCGATGTTGAGCGGCGGGCAGAATTCCTTCGCCTGTTCCGGCGTCAGCCATTCATTGTCGATGCCGTTGAGCCGGTTGGCATGGATATGGCGCTTGAATACCTGGACGTCGTGAACGTTGTGCGCGAGCATCATGACGCCGCGCGCCGAATACATGACGTTGTAGTTGAGCTCCTGGCTGAGCCCGTCCCACAGCTTCAATGCATGATCGTAGATGCCAGCGCTCTCGTCATAGAGATAGTTGGAGCGGATGATGGTGGTGTTGCGGCCAGTGTTGCCGCCGCCGAGCCAGCCCTTCTCCAGCACTGCGACATTGGTGATGCCGTGCTCACTCGCCAGATAATAGGCCGTCGCCAGGCCATGACCGCCGGCGCCGACGATGATGACGTCATATTCCTTCTTCGGCTCGGGCGAGGTCCACTGTTCTTCCCAGCCCTTGTGGCCGCGCATCGCCTCGCGGGCAATAGCGAATACTGAGTATTTTTTCACGTTGTAGCCTCGCGCCAAAAATCGCGGATGTCGTCCGTCCGTCACGCGAGGAGTATCACTAGCGAAACCGCGCCGCCATCCTTGCACTGTTTGCGACGGCGCTTGCCGTTTTGCGCCGTGCTGAAGAGGACGCATCCCGGCTGGTTGATGCGGCCGGCTTTGATCTCTATCGCTGACGTCCAGCAATTCGGAGGTACGACGTTGGGTAACGCCTGGTGGAATCTGACATTGCGCTTCTTGCTGGAGCTTGCCGCATTGCTCGGCCTCGCCATGGCCGGCTGGGGTCTTTCCGGCGAAGTCTGGCGCTGGGCCGCCGCGCCGGTCGTGCCACTTATCGCGGCGGCCCTGTGGGGAACCTTCGCGGTTCCAAACGATCCCAGCCGGTCGGGGCGTGCGCCGGTTCCGATCCCTGGCGTAGTGCGGCTGGTGCTGGAATTGGCGATCCTGTTCGGCGGCGCGCTCGGATTCTACGCGGCTGGATACAAGACCACGGCCATCATAGTCGCGCTCTTGGTCGCCGTGAGTTACGCCCTTTCACTCGATCGCCTGGGTTGGCTTGTGAAACAATAGCGATCCCTCAGCGCCATTGCAGGTATCGGGTGGCTCACGGCCGCCCGACCTGCGACCAAGCATCCGATCGCCAGTAAGGCTGGCACGAAGAAAAGGATGCAACAATGTTCGCTCTCACCTACAAAATCGCCATCGTCACTGGGGCCAGTTCCGGCATCGGCCGCGCCACGGCCAAGCTGTTCGCCGAGCAGGGCGCCCGCCTCGTCGTAGCGGCGCGCCGCCAAGCTGAACTCGACACGCTCGTAAACGAAATAGAGGAGGCGGGCGGTTCAGCCGCAGCCCTTGCCGGCGACGTCAGGGACGAGGCCCATGCGAGGGCCTTGGTCGAACTCGCTGTCAAAAGGTTCGGTGGCCTTGACATCGCCTTCAACAATGTCGGAGCTGTCGGTCAGATGGGGTCGATTTCCGACCTGTCGCTGGATGGATGGCGCGAGACGCTCGACACCAATCTCACCAGCGCGTTTCTCGGCGCGAAATACCAGGTGCCGGCGATGATCGAACGGGGTGGCGGTTCGCTGATCTTCACCTCCACCTTTGTCGGCCACACCGTCGGCATGCCCGGCATGACCAGCTACGCGGCGAGCAAAGCTGGCCTGATCGGATTGACGCAGGTGCTTGCCGCCGAATACGGCCCGAAAGCCATTCGCGTCAACGCGCTCCTGCCGGGCGGCACCGATACGCCGGCGGCGACGTTCAAGACGCCGGAATCGCGGACATTCGTCGAAAATCTGCATGCCTTGAAGCGTGTAGCCCAGCCGGAAGAGATCGCCCGTTCGGCGCTCTACCTTGCCTCCGACGCCTCGAGCTTCACCACCGGCACGGCGCTGTTTGCCGATGGCGGCGTATCGATCAACCGGACGTGAACGGATTGGCGGGCATCACGCTTTCGGTCCGTCGAAAATGTCGGGGAGCGGTCTTGCATTTCAGCGCAATTTGACGATTCCGTTTTCTCGTCAAAAGACGGACCGGAACGATGCTGCTGATCAAAACCTATATCGCCAAGAGCGCCATCGAGGGTGTCGGTGTTTTCGCCGCCGAGCCGATCAGGAAGGGCGCCTCGATCTGGCGGCTCGATCCCGATTTCGACCGGCTGATCCCGCTCGAGAAATACGAGGCGGCGCCGCCCCATTTGAGGGAATTGCTCGACCGTTACGCCTATCCGAGCCCGGACAAGCCGGGTTTCATGGTCTATGAGGTCGACAATGGCCGCTTCATGAACCATTCCGAGCGGCCGAACACGGATTTTTCGCAATATGGCGGCGCCACCGCCATTCGTGATATCGCCGCCGGCGAGGAAATCACCTGCGACTATAGCGAATTCTTTGAGGATTTCGCCCGCCTGCATCTGGCGACGGCCTAGGGTTCGGACCGGCAAGGCACGGCGCTCCGGCTTCTGATCGCGGTTTCCTGCAATCAACGGTGGACAGCCCGGCCTGATTCTGCTATCAGCCGCCACAATTCGCGGTGCAACCCGCCGCAGAGGCATAACGGCTATGGTCGTTTGCCTGTTGATTTCAAACTCGAAGACAGGATTGCACGTGCAGGTACTCGTTCGCGACAACAACGTTGATCAGGCGCTTCGCGCGCTGAAGAAGAAGATGCAGCGCGAAGGTATTTTCCGCGAAATGAAGATGCGCGGTCACTACGAGAAGCCCTCCGAGAAGCGTGCGCGCGAGAAGGCGGAAGCCGTGCGCCGCGCCCGCAAGCTGGCCCGCAAGCGCGCCCAGCGCGAGGGTCTGCTGCCGATGACCCCGCGCCCGGCTCCGGCTGGTGCTGCCGGCGCATCGCGTTCGCCGCGCTGATACGCCAATTTTTCGTCCTTTTCGAAGGATACCGAGGGTGGCGCGATGCGGAATCGCCGCCACCTTTTTGTTTATGCATTCGAGCCGGTTCGGAGAGGGAACGGACCTGACGGCGCGGCGCCAGTGAGGACTGAGATGAACGCAATTACCGTGGAGCGCAGAACCGCTTTTCGCGGCTTCGCCCTGACGGCGGCCCTGCTTTCGGGCCTGGCCCTTGCAGCATGCCAGACGACCCCGACGGGTGAGTTCAACAACATCGACAAGGCGCAAGGCTCGAGCGAGAACATCTCCTCGCTATCGGCGGTGATCCAGCGCAATCCGCAGGATCCCGAGGGCTACAATGTGCGCGGTTCGGCCTATGGCCGCGGCGGCCAGTACCAGGCGGCGCTGAAGGATTTCGACACCGCCATCCAGCTCAACCCGAACTTCTACCAGGCCTATTCGAACCGGGCGCTGATCCAGCGTTTCCTCGGCAACCAGCAGGCGGCGCTCGCCGACTACAACCGGTCGATCCAGATCAACGCCAACTACGACGCCGCCTACATCGGCCGCGGCAATCTCTACCGCAAGGCGGGCCGCACCCAGGACGCCTTCAACGATTTCCAGAAGGCGATCCAGCTCGATACGACCGATGCCCGCGCCTATCACAATCGCGGCCTGATCTACCAAAGCCAGGGCCAGCACAAATTCGCCATCGAGGACTTCTCGACCGCCATCTCGCTGGCGCCGGACGCCGCCGAGCCCTACAACGGCCGCGGCCTGTCCTATCTCGCCATGAACGATGAAGATAACGCCTTCGCCGACTTCAACATGGCCATCAAGCTCGATGGCAAGAACGCCGAGGCCTGGGCCAACCAGGCGCTGATCTACGAACGGCGCGGCGACAAGGTAAGGGCCGCCAAGTCCTACCGCGAGGCGATCCACCTCGACCCGAACTACCAGCCGGCCAAGGACGGCCTCTCCCGCACCTCCGCCGGCGCCAGCTGATCCGCCGCCGGCGCCAGCCGGCGCGCCGCGCGATGCTTTCGCTTGCGATCCGCTGAACTGCGTTGCCGCCCCGACACGCCGCTAGCGATCCGTTAACCGCCAACGGCAATGCGTCGACACTTGCCATGCTCGCGCCAAGTTTTCGGCGGAACGCTCCGCGCACCTCGGCCGTTAACCGGGGCCAATTTGCGAAAGGACCTTTCCAATGATCAAGACACTTGCCTGTGCAGCCGCGCTTTCAACCACGGTCCTCGCCTTTCCCGTCAGCGCCGGCACGCTTCGGCTCGGCACGCTCGATTGCACCATCGACGGTGGCGTCGGTTACGTCATCACCTCCAACAAGGGCGTTTCCTGCGTCTTCCGCCCCTACCATCACGGTCCGGCTGAGCTCTACACGGGCATGATCTCCAAGCTGGGCGTCGATGTCGGCCAGACGCATCAGGGCCAGCTTGTCTGGGCGGTGCTTGCCGCGACGCGCAGCCATGACGCGGGCGACCTCGCCGGCAGCTATTACGGCGTCAACGCCGAGGCGAGCGTCGTGACCGGCGGCGGCGCCAACCTCCTGGTTGGCGGCCTGAACGGCGCCTTCATGCTGGAGCCGCTGAGCGTCCAGGCGCAAACCGGCGTCAATCTGGCCGTCGCGGTGGCCTCGCTGGATCTCGTCCACTCCTACAAGTGAAGCTTCGGCTTCCAATCCGTTGCGCCACACTCGACCCGGAACAGCCGTTCCGGGTCGAGTGCTTTTTGGGGAACCGGATGCCCCCAGCGCAAATCTTACAGCGCGTCGCGCTGACGCGAATTCAGGCGACGCGCTTTAAGTCTTTGTTTTGATGCATGTCGTTCTCCCAAAGCCGCTGCGAACTTTTGGGCGACATGCATTGGCTCGCCCACGTCTCGAAATCCGCGAAAAGACCTCTTGAGCTCAACTGCGCTTGAGGTTCTACAAGCCCTGCCGAACTGGATCTGGCGCCTCGTTCGTTATGCGGATGAGGTTGCGGAAAAACAAGCGGGAGATCGACGTGACGGCAGCAGGCGGCAACAAGGTGGCAAGCAACAAGGTGGATTGGCGCGCGCTGTGGGCGAGCGGCGACCTGGCGCGCTTCTGCTTCGTCAGCCTGGGCATCCTGCTGCATGCCACCAATGAGACGATGGTGGCGACGGTGATGCCGGCCATGGTCGGCGAGCTGGCGGGCGTGCAGCTGGTTGGCTGGTCGCTGGCGATCTACGAGCTTGGCGCCATTGTCGCCGGTGCCGCGGCCGGCCGGCTGGTCAGTTATGTCGCGCTGCGCTCCAACATGATGATCGCCGCCCTGTTCTACGCGGCAGGCGCGCTGATCTGCGCCACGGCGCCTTCCATGCCGCTGTTCCTCGCCGGACGCCTGGTCGAGGGCCTTGGCGGCGGCGCGCTTGTATCGCTGGCCTTCGTCTCGGTCGAGCGGCTGTTTGCGCGCAACACCTGGCCGCAGCTCTTCGGCATCATGTCGGCGATCTGGGGCATCGCCGCCTTCAGCGGACCGATGCTCGGCGCGCTCATGACAGAGTACCTGTCGTGGCGCTGGGCTTTCGGGGTCTTCACGTTCGGTGGCGCGGCGATGGCGCTGGCAAGCTTCATCGTGCTGAACACGCCCGAGGCAACGAAGCCGCAGGCAGGCAGCGGCACGGCGCCGCCCTTCCCCTATCCGGCGCTCGCCTGTCTCGGCCTCAGCGTGGTGCTGATCGCCGCCGCCGGCATCGACATCGCCCTGCTGCGCTCGTCGCTGCTGCTCGCCCTCGGTTTGATCGGCCTGGCGCTGTTCTTCCGCATCGATGCCCTCAGGCCGCGCTCGCGCCTCTTCCCGTCCCCCTTGTTCTCATGGCGCTCGCCGCTTGGCTCAGGCATGACGATGGTCGCGGCCTTCTCCGTAGCCACCTGCACTTTCACCATTTACGGGCCGCTGCTTTTGACCACGCTGCACAGCATTCCGATCCTGACCACCGGCTACATCATCGCCGCCGAATCCATCGCCTGGTCGATCCTGTCGATCCTGATCGCCAATGCGCCGCTCGAACGCGAGCGGCTGATCATCGTCGTCGGCGCGCTGATGATCGCCTCTGGTCTCGCCGGCTTCGCCTATACCATACCGGCAGGCTCGATCCCCCTGATCCTGCTCTGCGCCCTGCTGCAGGGCGGCGGCTTCGGCGTTTGCTGGCCGTTCCTGACGCGCGTCATCGTCGCCTCGGCCCGGGAAGGCGAGCAGACGATCGCCTCGGCCGCCGTGCCGACCATGCAGCGCATCGGTTACGCGGTGGGCGCAGCACTTGCCGGCATTGTCGCCAATGCCAGCGGCTTCTCGGAAGGCCTGAACCGCGAAGCGGCCGCGGGCGTCGCCGGCTGGCTGTTCCTCGCCTTCGTGCCGCTCGGGATCCTGGGCTGCGTCGCTGCGCTGAGGATCGCGCTGCCGGCCATGCGGCCGCAGGAAGCGGCCGGTTAGGGCAATTCCAGGAAAAGTGTGTAACGGTTAGGCTCGGCGCCTTCGCCGTAGCCTTCCGTCCGGAATTGCGTCAAAACAAAGAGATAGAGCGGTTCTGCATTTCCGTGAAACGGTGAACCGCTCTAAACGACGACTGTCTGCAGCCGCTCGGCGATCAAGGCGGCGAGCCGCGCCGCGACCTCGTCCTTGCCCATCTCCGGCCATTCCTCGACGCCGGTCCTGGAGACGATGCGCACCTTGTTGCGGTCGCCGCCCATCACGCCGGAAAGGCCGATGCCGCTCTCATGCGAGACGTCGTTGGCGACGATGAGATCAGCGCCCTTCTTCTTGAGCTTGGCCTCGGCGTTGCCGATGAGGTCCTGCGTCTCGGCCGCAAAACCGACGACGAGGCCCGGCCGCTGGCTGTGATGGCCGACGCCGCCTAGGATGTCGGGGTTCTCTACCATCTGGAGCACCGGCGGCCCCTTCCCCGCCACCTTTTTGATCTTCTCGCCGGCAGCGTTCGCGGTCCGCCAGTCGGCGACCGCGGCGACGAACACCGCTGCGTCCGCCGGCAGAAGGCTCTCGACCGCATCCTTCATCGCGGCCGCGGTCTCGACATGCGTGGTCGCGACCCCGGCCGGATCGGCGATATTCACCGGGCCGGACACGAGCCGGACATCGGCGCCGAGCTTCGCCAGCGCGGCCGCGATCGCATGGCCCTGCTTGCCGGATGAGCGATTGGCGATATAGCGTACCGGGTCGATCGGCTCGTGCGTCGGCCCCGAGGTGACGATGATCCTGCGGCCCGCCAACGGCTTGGGCTTCTCGTCGAGCATCGCCTCGACCGCGGCCACGATCTCCAGCGGCTCGGCCATGCGGCCTTCGCCGGCCTCATTGCTTTCCGCCATCTCGCCCCTGGCGGGGCCGACAAAGACGATGCCGTCCTTCTGCAGCGTCGCCCGGTTGCGTCGCGTCGCCGGATGCGACCACATTTTCGGATTCATCGCCGGCGCCATCAGCACCTTCTTGTCGGTGGCCAAAAGCACCGTCGAGGCAAGATCGTTGGCATGGCCGTTGGCGAGCTTGGCCATCAGGTCGGCGGTGGCCGGCGCCACGACCAGAAGGTCGGCCTCGCGCGACAGCCTTATATGGCCGACATCGTGCTCGTCATTGCGGTCGAACAGCTCGGTGAAGACATGGCCGGCGGAAAGCGCGCCAACCGAGAGCGTGGTGACGAATTCCTGGGCGGCGGCCGTCATCACCACCCGAACCGACGCGCCGCGCTCGCGCAGGCGCCGGATCAGGTCGAGCGCCTTGTAGGCGGCGATGCCGCCGCCGATGATGAGCAGGATGCGCTTGCCGGAAAACGCTCCCCGAATTGACGGCATGCTGGATCCGACAGAGACGGGCGTCGTTTGTCGCTCGGGGCCGATCAGCGCACGCAGCGTCCTCTCGATCTGGTCGATGCGGTCGGCCTGTCCTGCCCGGCCTTCAACCGCCGCGCGGATCATCGCTCGCGCCTGCTCCTCCATCGAGCAGCCATTTTCGGCCGCCAGTTGCCGGAGCAAGTCCTTGACCTCGTCGTCAAGGTTACGGATCGTGATGCTGGCCATCTGATTGCACCGCTTTCAAACTGACGTCAGCAACGATAGCAATGCAATCAAACAACGACAAGGCGGACAGCGGTCAGAAAATCCGCCAGGCTATATAGGTCAGCGCCAGCGCGATGACCCAGAGCGCCACGCGGCCGGAGCGGGTATGGCGCGCCTCGGCCTTGCCGATGGCGCGCGCCGTCGCCTCGTCGAAGCGCAGGCCATGTTCGGCCATCAGGTCGATTTCGCGCGACAATCGCTCGGTGCGGGCCGCAATGTCCGGCGCCTGCCTTGCCAGTGCCACCAGCGCCTTGCCGGCGTCGCGCGCATCGGTGAGCATGCCGCGCGGGCCGAGATTGCCGGCGATCCAGTCGCTGACCACCGGCTCCGACGTCTTCCACATGTTGAAGGCCGGATCGAGCGTGCGGGCGACGCCTTCGACCACCACCATGGTCTTTTGCAGCAGGATCAGTTCCGGCCGCGTCGCCATGTCGAAAAGCTCGGTGACCTCGAACAGCAGCGTCAAAAGCTTCGCCATCGAGATGGTCTCGGCCGACTGGCCATGGATCGGCTCGCCGATGGCGCGGATCGCCTGCGCGAAGGCCGAGACATTGTGCTGGCGCGGCACGTAGCCGGCCTCGAAATGCACCTCGGCGACGCGGTGATAGTCGCGCACGATGAAGCCGTAGAGGATCTCGGCCAGGAAACGCCGCTCTTTCCTGCCGAGCCTGCCGGCAATGCCGAGATCGACGGCGACGATGGTGCCATTCGCCTCGACGAACAGATTGCCCGGATGCATGTCGGCATGGAAGAAGCCGTCGCGCAGCGTGTGCCTGAGGAACGACTGGATGAGGTTGGCGGCGATCGCCTTGAGATCGTAGCCGGCGGCAGCAAGGCCGGCCAGATCGTTCATCTTGACGCCGTCGATCCACTCCATGGTGATCACGTCGCGGCCGGTCCGTTCCCAGTCGACTGCCGGCACGCGGAAGCCCGTATCGTCCTTTGTGTTCTCAGCGAGCTCGGAAAACGCCGCTGCCTCGAGTCGCATGTCCATTTCGACCTTGGTGGTCTGCGCCAGCGTCTGGGTCACCTCGATCGGCCGAAGGCGGCGTGAGGAGGGAATGTATTTCTCCTGCAGGCGGGCGGCGAGGAAATAGCTCTCGAGATCCTGGAAGAAATGATGGCGCACGCCGGGCCGGATGACTTTTACCGCCACGCGCGAAGCTCTCCCGTTGCGAAAGACTTCGGCGCTGTGCACCTGTGCGATCGAGGCTGCCGCCACAGGCTCGCCGAAGCTCGCATAGAGATCGTCGATCCTGCGCCCGAGCGAAGCCTCGATCGCCGCGATCGCCTCCGCTTTCGGGAAGGTGTGCATCTTGTCCTGCAGCAGAGCGAGATCGAGCGCCATCTCGTTGCCGACGACGTCTGGCCGTGTCGCGAGGAACTGGCCGAGCTTGACATAGGACGGCCCCAGCCGCACCACCGCCTGCGCCAGCCGGTCGCCGCGTTGATGCTTCCTGGCGCGACGCCGGGTGAGCACTCGCGCCAGACGCCAGCCGAGCTTCGGCATGCCGGAAAGCTCTTCGCCGGGCAGCGCCGCAACGACGCCCTCGCGGACCAGCACCCAGCCGGCCCTGGCGAGCCGGAAGGCGGCGCCAATGCTGGTCATCGGACGCTGCTCATCGCCTGGCCTGCCTCAAGGGTTCCGACCTCAAAGCTTCCAGCCCGAATGAAGTGCCGCGATACCGCCCGAATAGTTGCGGAAAGTGACGCGATCGAAGCCGGCCCGTGCAATCATCGCCGCGAAATTCTGCTGGTTGGGGAATTTGCGGATCGACTCGACCAGATAGGAATAGGGCTCGCCGTCGCCGGTCACCGCCTTGCCGATTTTGGGGATGGCGGTGAAGGACCAGGCTTCGTAGGCCTTGTCGAGCAGCGGCATGTCGACCTCGGAAAACTCCAGGCAAAGGAACCGCCCGCCGCGCTTCAGCACGCGAAAGGCTTCGCTCAGCGCCACATCGATGCGCGGCACGTTGCGGATGCCGAACGCGATCGTATAGGCATCGAACGTGTCGTCCTCGAACGGCAGCGCTTCGGCATTGGCCTCGACGAAATCGGTGTTTTCCGAGAGGCCTTTCTTCTCGGCACGGTCGCGGCCGACCTCAAGCATCGAGCCGTTGATGTCGAGCACCGCCGCATGCGCGTTGCGGTGGCTGGCCTCGATGATACGGAAGGCGATGTCGCCCGTGCCGCCGGCGACGTCGAGCACCTTCCAGCCCGGCCGCTTCGGTGGGTTGAGCCACGCGACCATCGCGTCCTTCCACAGCCGGTGCAACCCGCCCGACATCAGATCGTTCATGAGGTCGTATCGATCGGCCACCTTATGGAAGACGTCGTTGACCAGGGACTGCTTGTCGCCTGCCCCTACCTTCCTGAAACCATAGGAGGTTTCCATGCCGCCCGCGGCCGTGGTTCTCTCAACTGACATTATTTTGATCCGCCATAAAACCGGCGGGACCATAGCCGATCGATGGGGCCGGCGCTATTGTCCAAGGCGCGGTTTTCGGCCGCGCCTTCGAGACGGGTTCGGGAAGAGTCTCGCATGATTTTCCGCCCGGAATCGGCGCGAGAACAGAATACCGCACGGGATGGCCGCATGATCTTGAAAGCCGAATTGCACTGCCACATCGAAGGGGCAGCGGCGCCCGACCTCGTCGTCAGCCAGGCCCGCAAATACGGCAAGGACCCCTCGCCCTATATCCAGGACGGTTCCTTCGTCTGGCACGATTTCAGCTCTTTCCTCGCGGCTTACGACTTTGCCTCCGACCTGTTTCGCACAGAGGAGGACTACGCCCGCCTGACCGATCATTATCTCACCAGCCTCGCCCGCGACGGTGCCATCTATTCCGAGGTCTTCACTTCGCCGGATCATGCGAAGAAGGCCGGCCTCTCGCCCAAGGCCTATACGGATGCGCTCGGCGAAGGCATGGCCCGCGCCAAGGCAAGGACCGGCATCGAAGGGCGCATGATCGTCACTGGCGTTCGCCATGTCGGCGTCGAGGCGATCGAGCAGGCGGCGCGCTTCGCGGCCCGCTGCGGCCATCCGCTGGTGACCGGCTTCGGTGTCGCCGGCGACGAGCGGATCGGCGATTTCGAGGATTATGTGCGCGCTTTCGAGATCGCGCGCGAGGCCGGGCTCGGCATCACCATCCATGCCGGCGAGCTGATGGGCTGGGAAAGTGTGGCGGCAGCGCTCGACCACATCCGCCCCGCCCGCATCGGCCATGGCGTGCGCGCCATCGAAAATCCCGACCTCGTGCGGCGTATTGCCGGCCAAGGCGTGGTGCTGGAATGCTGCCCCGGTTCCAACATCGCGCTCAAGGTGTTCGGCAGCTTCGCCGAGCATCCTTTCCCGGCGCTGCGCGCCGCCGGCTGCAAGGTGACGCTCAACTCCGACGATCCGCCCTATTTCTGGACCTCGCTGAAGCGCGAATACGATATCGCCGCCGAGCACTTTTCGATGGACGACAAGGCGCTCACCGCCGTCACCAGGACGGCCATCGAGGCGGCCTTCGTCGACCGGAAGACCAAAGCAATGCTGTTGAGTCGGCTCGACGTCAAAGGCCGGTGAATGGTGAATGGTTCGCCGGCTCTTCGGCCTGTGAATGGCAATCATCGGCCTATCAGGACTCGCAAACCCGCTCACTATTCACTATTCACTAGTCACCATTCACTGGAGCAGACCATGCAGGGCGTCACCGTCGTCGACCATCCCCTCGTCCAGCACAAGCTGACCATCATGCGCAAGAAGGAGACCTCGACGGCCGGCTTCCGGCGGTTGCTGCGCGAGATCTCGCTGCTTCTTGGCTACGAGGTGACCCGAAACCTCGAGCTGACCACAACCACCATCGAGACCCCGATCGAGGAGATGGAAGCGCCGACGCTGGAGGGCAAGAAGCTGGTCTTCGCCTCCGTGCTGCGGGCCGGCAACGGCCTGCTCGAAGGCCTGCTCGACCTGGTGCCGGCGGCGCGAGTCGCCCATATCGGCCTCTACCGCGACCACGAGACGCTCGAGGCGATCGAATATTTCTTCAAGGCGCCGAGCGACCTTGCCGACCGGCTGGTGATCGTCGTCGATCCGATGCTGGCGACCGCCAATTCCGCGATTGCGGCGATCGACAAGCTGAAGGGGCGCGGTGCCACCAACATCCGCTTCCTCTGCCTGCTCGCGGCGCCAGAAGGCATCGAGCGCTTCACCAAGGCGCATCCCGATGTTCCCATCTTCACCGCCTCGATCGACCGCCAGCTGAACGAAAAGGGCTACATCATGCCGGGCCTCGGCGACGCCGGCGACCGCATGTACGGGACCAAGTGAGCGCTTTTCTTAACCGCTCGTTTACGAAAGACCGTGGTTCCGGCGCGCGTTAAAGCTGAAAACACCATGTCGGCTTAAGGATCGGACCTTCACGAAGGCCGACCCATGCTGCGCAAGCTTCTCCTCCTTGGCGTCTTTGTCGGAAGCTCGGCATCGATACCGATCGTCTATCAGTCGAATCCGCAGATGGTCGAAACCCTGCTGAGATCGGCGGTTGCCTCGAAGCCGGCGACCCCGCAGGCTCAGCCGGACGTCAATCTCGCTTCGATTCCAGCCAAGCCGGCGACGCCGCTGCCGCTCGGCCGCCAGGTGCTGGTCAATGCCGACCAGCGCGGCCATTTCACCTCAGCCTTCAAGCTCAACGGCCGCCAAATAGACGGCATGATCGACACCGGCGCGACGCTGGTCGCCATCAACACCTCGACCGCGCGCCGGATCGGCATCTCGCTCAACCAGTCGGATTTCAACCATCAGGTGAACACGGCGAACGGCGCCATCAAGGCTGCGGTCGTCACCGTCGACCACCTGCAGATCGGCAAGATCTCGGTCGATAACGTCCAGGCGGTGGTGCTCGACGATCGGGCGCTGCAAACCAATCTGATCGGCATGAGTTTCCTGCAGCGGCTGCAGAAATACGAAGTCCAGAACGGCGCGCTGCTGCTCGTCCAATAGGCGCGATATTACAGAGGCAGGATCCGCCGGAGCACGGTCTTTTCGGCCGATGGCTTCGAGATGCCGATCGTATAGGCGGAGCGCACCGTGGCGGCGGCAGCCTCGGCATCCGTCCCGGTCCGCGCGTGGACCAGCGCCAGCGCCTCGCCCGCCCGCACCTCGGCGCCGACCGGCAACAGCCTGGTGAGGCCGACGGCGTGATCGATCCTGTCGTCCGGGCGGGTGCGTCCGCCGCCCAGTGCAACAACAGCAAGCCCGATGTCGCGCGTCGCGATCCCGGTGACGAAACCGTCCTCCGCCGCTTCAACCGCCAATTCCACCGCCGCTTTGGGAAGATATTTTTCCGGGTTCTCAACGAAATCGGCGGGGCCGCCGAGCGCCGTAACCATGCGCGCGAAGACCGCCGCCGCGCGGCCGCCGGCCAGCGTCTCGGCGGCGCGCCTGATCCCGTCCTGGTTGGACGAGACAATTCCCGCCGATTGCAGCATCTCGGCGGCGAGCGCAAGCGTGACGTCCTCCAGCCGGCGATCGCGGAACCGGCCGGCGAGGAAGTCGACGGCGTTGCGCACTTCCACCGCATTGCCGGCGGCCGAGGCCAGCGGCTCGTTCATGCCGGTCACCAGCGCCGAGGCCTTCAGGCCCGCGCCATTGGCGACCTCGACCAGGCTGTTTGCAAGTGCTACCGCATCGCGCGACTTCTCCATGAAGGCGCCGTTGCCGACCTTGACGTCGAGCACCAGCGAGGCCAGGCCCGCCGCAAGCTTCTTCGACAGGATCGAGGCCGTGATCAGCGGCACCGACTCGACTGTGCCGGTCACGTCGCGGATCGCGTAGAGCCGGCGGTCGGCCGGCGCCAGATCGGCGGTCTGGCCGATGATGGCGCAGCCGGTCTCGAGCACCGTCTTGCGCAAGCGCGCCACATTCGGCTGGCTGGCATAGCCGGGGATGGCGTCCATCTTGTCGAGCGTGCCGCCGGTATGGCCAAGGCCGCGTCCGGATATCATCGGCACATAGGCGCCGCAGGCGGCGACGATCGGCGCCAGCATCAGGGAGACATTGTCGCCGACGCCGCCCGTCGAATGCTTGTCGGTGACCGGGCCCGGCAGATCGGACCAGTCGAGCACATCGCCGGAATCGCGCATGGCGAGCGTCAGCGCCACCGCTTCCTCGCGGCTCATGCCTTTGAGGAACACGGCCATGGCGAAGGCGCCGATCTGGCCCTCCGAGAGCGTGCCGGCCGTTATCCCCTTGATGAAGGCCGCGATCTCGGGCGCCGAGAGCTTGTGGCCGTCGCGCTTGCGGCGGATGATTTCCTGGGGGAGCATCAGCTTTCCGACAAGCCTTCCTCGAAGACGCGCCGCAGGATCGTCGCCAGCCGCGCGCCGCCGACCGGCGCCATGTCCTTGGTTTCCTGGTGCGAGAGTTCCGCCCCGGTCATGCCCGCCGCCAGGTTGGTGATGACCGAGCAGGCGGCGACCTTGAGGCCGAGAAAGCGGGCAAGGATGACTTCCGGCACGGTCGACATGCCGACCGCGTTGGCGCCCATGACGCGCGCCATGCGGATCTCGGCCGGCGTCTCGAAACATGGCCCCGAGAACCACATGTAAACGCCTTGGTGGAGCGCGGTGCCGGTTGCCTTCGCCGCCGTCTCGATCGCCTTGCGCAGGCCGGCATCATAGGCCCCGGTGAGGCCGACGAAGCGGCGGTCGCTCGGCTCGCCGATCAGCGGATTGGAGCCGGAAAAATTGATGTGGTCGGTGATCATCATAACCGAGCCCGGTCCCATCTCGGGATCGACCGAGCCGGCGGCGTTGGTGAGGATGAGATGCGAGATGCCGATGCCGGCAAGCACCTCCAGCGCAGGGCGCATCGCGGCCGCGTTGCCGTGCTCGTAGTAATGGGCGCGGCCGGAAAGCATCAGCACCGGCGTGCCGGCGAAATGCCCGGCAACGACCTCGCCGGCATGGCCGGAAACACCGCTGCGCGGGAAGCCCGGCAGCTCGGCATAGGAAACGCGCCTTGCGTCCTCGACCTGGTCGACCAGCCCGCCGAGGCCCGAGCCCAGAACAAGCGCCGCGGTCGGGGCCAGCCCGTCCAGTTTCTCGACCAGATGATCCAGCGCTTCCTTCATTTCAAGATATCGCCCCTGAAGCCGTAAGGCAGCATGTCGCCCATGGTGACCGTCTCGACCACGCCGGTATTATCGCAGAGATAGAGCTTCGTCTCCGGCCGGCAGAATTCCGCCAGTCGCTGCCGGCAGCCGCCGCAGGGCGAGCATTTGGCCATGCGCTCGGCGATCACCGCGATCTCGGTGATCTTGCCGCCGCCGCCCATGATGTAGTGGCCGAGCGCGGTGGTCTCGGCGCACCAGCCCTCGGGATAGGACGCCACCTCGATATTGGCGCCGGTGAAGACGCGCCCGTCCTCGGTGCGCAGCGCGGCGCCGACCGGAAACTTGGAATAGGGCGCATAGGCCTTGGCCATCGCCGTCTTCGCCGCTTCGAACAGATCATGCGACATTTTCTTCTTCTCTTCCACGATCCTGTTCAAAAGCCGGTTGCCGAAGCTGCCGAACCGTTGTGCAACCCAGGCCTCAGCGTTCCTTGACGTAAGGCACGCCACCGGCGCGTGGCGGGATCGCCTTGCCGATGAAGCCGGCGAGCAGGATGACGGTCAGCACATAGGGCAGCGCCTGCATGAACTGCACCGGCACCTTTCCTATGAGGGGCAGCGGCGAGCCTTGCAGTCGGATCGCCGCCGCGTCGAGGAAGCCGAACAGCAGGCAGGCGAACATGGCGTTGACCGGCTTCCATTTGGCGAAGATCAGCGCGGCAAGCGCGATATAGCCCTTGCCCGCGGTCATGTCCTTCACGAAGCCGCCATTCTGCACCATGGAGAGATAGGCGCCGGCGACACCGGTGAGGATACCGGTGCAGATCAGCGCCCGGTAGCGCAGCCAGGCGACCGAGATGCCGGCGGTGTCGACGGCAGCCGGGTTTTCGCCCACGGCGCGCATCCTGAGGCCGAAGCGGGTGCGGAACAGCACCCACCAGGTGAACGGCACCATCGCGAAGGCGAAATAGACCAGGATCGAGTGGCCGGAGATCAGCTCGGCATAGATCGGCCCGAGGATCGGGACGTCGCGCACGGCTTCGGCGCCAGGCCAGACGATCGCCTCGAACCGCTCGCCCGGCTGCAGCGCCGGCGTGCGGCCGCCCTGCTGGAACCAGGCCTGGCCGAGGATGATGGTCGAGCCGGCGGCGACGAAATTGATGGCGACGCCGGAGACGATCTGGTTGCCGCGATGCGTGATCGAGGCGAAGCCGTGCACCATGGCGAAGGCGACCGAGATCAGGATGGCCATGCCGAGGCCGATGAGGGCGGAATGAAAGACCGATGCTGCTGCGGCGCCGGCGAAAGCGCCCACCAGCATCTTGCCTTCGAGACCGATGTCGAAGATGCCGGCCCGCTCGGAATAGAGGCCGGCGAGACAGGCAAGCAGCAGCGGCACCGACAGGCGGATGGTGGAATCCAGAACCTGGACGATCGCGTTGAAGACGTCCATCTCAGGCCCCCTTCCCGTTGACCGCCTGCATGCCGACCGATTTCGGGCTGAACGAGGCGAACAGCGCCTGGATATAGGGCCTGAACATATGCTCCAGCGCTCCGGCGAAGAGGATGACCAACCCTTGAATGATGACGATCATGTCGCGGCTGATCGCCGGCATCTCGAAGGCAAGCTCGGCGCCGCCCTGGTAGAGCATGCCGAACAGGATCGCTGCCAGCACGATGCCGACCGGATGCAGCCTGCCCATCAGCGCGACCGCGATGCCGACATAACCGGCGCCCGAGACGAAGTCGATCGCGACGTTGTGCTGGTCGCCCATCACCGGGTTGAGCGCCATCATGCCGGCCAGCGCGCCCGAGATCATCATCGCGGTGAGGATGATGCGGGTTTCCGAAATGCCGGCATAGCGCGCCGCCTTCGGGCTGTGGCCATAGGTGCGCATCTCGTAGCCGAGCTTGGTGCGCCAGATCAGCAGCCAGACCAGGAACGCCATCACCAGCGCCAGCAGGAAGCAGATGTTGAGCGGCGCCGAGCGGATCTTGGCGCCGAACAATTCGATGATCCAGTTGAGCTTCGGCAATTCCGCGCCGGCGAGGAAATTACGCGTCTGCGGCGCCTGCGATCCTGCCGGCTTCAGCGGACCGACCAGCAGATAGACCATCACCGAGGCGGCGATGAAGTTGAACATGATGGTGGTGATGACGATGTGCGAGCCGCGCTTGGCCTGCAGGTAGGCGGGGATGAAACCCCACAGCGCGCCGAATGCCGCCGCGGCGACGATCGCCATCGGAAAGATCGCCCACCATGGCAGCACGCTGTCGAAGCTCAGGCAGACGAGCGCGATGCCGAGGCCGCCGATATAGGCCTGGCCCTCGGTGCCGATGTTGAACAGGCTGCAATGCGCGGCCACCGCCACCGACAGCCCGGTGAAGATGAAGGTCGTGGCATAGAACAACGTGAAGGCGATGCCCGTGCCCTTGCCGAAAGCGCCTTCGACCAGGATGACGGCGGCGCGGAACGGATTTTCGCCGACCAGCATGACGACGAAGCCGGCGACGATGAAAGCCACCGAGAGATTGATCAGCGGGATCAGTCCGTAGTCGGCCCAGGCCGGCAGCTTTGCGTAAGGCGTGCTCATTCGGCGGCCTCCTGGTGCTCGACACCGGCCATCAGGAGACCAAGCTCGCCCTCGGTCGCGTCCGGCCCGCGTTCGCCGACGATGCGGCCGGCAAACATCACCAGGATGCGGTCAGAGAGTGAACGGATCTCGTCGAGCTCGACCGACACCACCAGCACGGCCTTGCCCTGGTCGCGCATGGCGATCAGCCGCTTGTGGATGAATTCGATGGCGCCGACATCGACGCCGCGCGTCGGCTGGCCGACGATCAGCACGCCGGGATCCTGCTCCATCTCCCTGGCCAGCACGATCTTCTGCTGGTTGCCGCCGGAGAAATTGGCCGTCTTCAGCCGGGGATTGCCGGGACGGATGTCGTATTTCTCGATCTTGTCCCTCGCATCGGCCATGATGACATCGACTTTGAGGAACGGTCCCTTCAGGTAGCGCTCGTCGTCGTGATAGCCGAGGATCGAATTCTCGTTCTCCTCGAAGGCGAGCACCAGCCCGACATGGTGGCGGTCCTCCGGCACATGGGCGAGACCGCGATCGCGCAATTCGCCGGGATCGGCCTTGCCGGTGAGGTCGACCGGCTTGCCTTCCAGCATGACCTCGCCCGAAACGGCGTGCCGGATGCCGGAGATCGCCTCGAGCAGCTCCGACTGGCCGTTGCCGGCCACGCCGGCGATGCCGACGATCTCGCCGCCGCGCACGTCGAAGGAGACGTCGTCGACCATGGTGACGCCGCGTGAATCCTTGACCGTCAGGTTCCTGACCGAGAGTTTTATCGCGCCGGCTTCCGACTGGCCCTTCTCGACCCGCAAGAGCACGCGCCGTCCGACCATCAGTTCGGCCAGTTCGCCGACCGTGGTTTCCTTGGTCACCCTGGTGGCCACCATGGTTCCCTGGCGCATGACCGAGACCGTGTCGGTGATGGCCATGATCTCGCGCAGCTTGTGGGTGATCAGCACCACCGTTTTCCCCTGCTCCTTCAATTGCTTGAGGATGCGGAACAGGTGGTCGGCCTCGGCCGGGGTCAAGACGCCCGTCGGCTCGTCGAGGATCAGGATCTCGGCGCCGCGATAGAGCGCCTTGAGGATTTCGACGCGCTGCTGCAGGCCGACGGGCAGTTCCTCGATGATGGCGTCGGGATCGACCTCGAGGCCGTATTCGCGCTCCAGCCGCTCGAGCTCGGAGCGCGCCTTGGCGATGCTGCTCTTCAGGAGCGCGTCGTTCTCGGCGCCGAGGATGACGTTCTCCAGCACCGTGAAATTGTCGACCAGCATGAAATGCTGGTGCACCATGCCGATGCCGAGCGCGATCGCGTCGTTCGAGCTGTTGATCGACACCGGCTTGCCGCCGACGCGGATCTCACCGCTGTCGGCCTGGTAGAAGCCGTAGAGGATCGACATCAGCGTCGACTTGCCGGCGCCGTTCTCGCCGACGATGCCGTGGATGGTGCCGCGCGCGACTTCCAGGTTGATGTCGCGGTTGGCGCGCACGGCGCCAAAACTCTTGTTAATGCCTATGAGCTCGATTGCGGCTTGCGCCATGCAGCCTGTCCCACTCGTTATTTTTTTATCGCTTGGTCAAAATGCCTAGCATGATGCCCCGCCCATGCCAATTGGCCGGAACGCCATTCACTCTCGACAAATCCCCGCGCGCTTGTCAATTTCGAAGGTGTCCGAGAGCTTCACATTCACAGAACCCGGGTTTTGAATGACCATGCCTGACAATCGGCTGACGACGCTGGAAATCCGTGCCGCCGAGCAGGAAAAGACGATCGAGGAGCTGTCCGGCCAGATCGCCGAGCAGTGGAAGGTGATCGAACGCATGGAACGCAAGCTTGCCGCCCTCACCGACCGGTTCCTGGCTTTGGAGGAGCAGACTGCTCCCGATACGCCGGTGACCAAGCCGCCGCACTGGTGAGCGGGGCATTAGGGTGAGCGAGCCATGGGGGAGAACGATCATGGCCAGTGAGGGCGACCGCATCGCAAGGGCCGGCAACTATGTCTTCGGCCTGATGGACGAACGGGAACGCGCCCGCGCCGAGCGCGACCTTCAGATCGATCCCGCCTTTCGCGACGCGGTGCTGCGGCTTGCCGAGCGCATGCGTGCGCTGGTCCCTGCAGGACCGCCGAATGCGGCTTCGGACGATCGCTGGAAGCTTGTGCAGCAGCGCCTTGCCGAACTGCCGCAGATGCGGCTTGCCGGATTGAACGAGAGCGAGGTGCAGCCGCCGCCCGTCGTGATCAACAGGATCGAGCGCAAGCCCTACGGCGTCGGCCTGCATTCGCTTGGCGGCCGGCTCGGCTTCGTCATCGCGCTTGCCCTGTTGGCGGCCTTCGCGCTGGGCTATCTCGCCGGCACGCTATAGCTCGCGAGCTCGCGCGCCATCAGCACCATCGGTTCGCCGTCCTGCTTGAAGGCTTCGACCGCGGTCCAGCCGAGGGTTTCGTAGAAGCGTCGCGCCTGCCAAGTGTAGAGATAGAGCCCACTCACGCCGACGGACGCCGCATGGGCCTCAACAGCCCTCAAAAGAGCCGCACCAACACCACGACCCCGGTAAAATTTGTTATCGACAAGCCCGGCGAGCCAGGGTGTCAGATCATGCGCCGGATCGTTCTCGTTGCGGACAAACAGGCAGCTGCCGATGGGCGAGCCGCCGAGGCGTGCGACGAAGGCCGCCTCGAAGCCGTCGCCGGCGATCAGTCCGCGCAGCGCAGTGATATCCTCTTCGAGCGTCCGGCCGGTACCCTCGAAGAAGGCGGCCAGACGCAGCCTTGCAACGGCCTCGACGTCACCTTCCGCCATGGCTTCGACAATCGCTTGCATGATGCTCGTCCAAAAAGAAACCGCCGGGCGAAGGCCCGGCGGTCGATAAACCTTGGTTCAACTGCCGATCAATACGGGCAATTGTTGTCCGCGGTGTAGTCGTGCACCTGGACCTTGCCGGCGATGATGTCGGCCTTGGCCTTTTCGACGGCGGCCTTCATCTCGTCCGTCACCAGAGCCTTGTTGTTGTCGTCCATGGCATAGTCGACGCCGCCTTCCTTGAGGCCGAGATTCTCGACGCCGCCCTTGAACGTGCCGTTCTTGCCGTCCATGAAGGCGTTGTAGACGGCGACGTCGACGCGCTTCAACATCGAGGTCAGCACCTTGCCGGGCTGCAGGCCGTTCTGGTTGGAATCGACGCCGATGCCGAGCTTGCCGGCATCCGCCGCAGCCTGCAGCACACCAACGCCGGTGCCGCCCGCGGCCGCATAGACCACATCGGCGCCCTGGTCGATCTGCGTCTTGGCGATCTCGCCGCCCTTGGCCGGGTCGTTCCAGGCGGCCGGCGTGTCGCCGGTCATGTTCTGGATAACGTCGGTCGCGCCAGCCGACTTGGCGCCGCCGACATAGCCGCATTCGAACTTGCGGATCAGCGGGATGTCCATGCCGCCGACGAAGCCGACCTTCTTCGACTTCGACGCCATCGCCGCCAGGATGCCGACGAGGTAGGAGCCTTCATTCTCCTTGAACACCAGCGAGCGGACATTGGGCAGGTCGACGGCATCGTCGATGATGGCGAAGTTGAGGTCGGTATATTCGGCCGCGACCTTCTTCAGCGCATCCTCCCAGGCGAAGCCGGCCATCACGATCGGGTTGCGGCCGTCCTCGGCGAAGCGGCGCAGCGCCTGCTCGCGCTGCGAGGCGTTGGAGACTTCGAATTCAACATAGGCAACGCCGGTTTCGGCCTTGAACTTCTCGGCGCCGTGATAGGCGGCCTCGTTGAAGGATTTGTCGAACTTGCCGCCGAGATCGTAGAGGATGGCCGGCTGGACATCCGCGGCGAAAGCCGGAAGAACCATTGCAGTTGCGGCCAGAAGGCCGAGAACGATACGTTTCATGTGATCCACACCCTGTCGGTTATTTTCCGTTTGCACCGCCTGCCTGCCCGGTTCTCCGGCAGGCCTGCGACGTCAGGCAGGAAGTGTTTGCCCCTCCCGCTCGCGGCCAATCTGGCACGGCCCGAAACAAAATTCACGTGGAATTTTGACCTGTTGGAAAAAGCGGCGCGGCTGCCCGTTTCGGGCGGCGCGAAACGTTTGCGTCAGTTGGTCGGGGCGAATGCGTGGCGGCGGCGCCGGTAGCCGATGGCGTAGAGCAGGAACGCCAATACAGCGAACACCGCGAACCCTGGCTGGTCGAGCACCCAGGCGATGGCGCCGTCCCAGACCAGCGGGCTGGCCTTGGCGCGCACATAGGTCTCGAAGGCCGCGCGGGTGTCGGGCGATACCGCCAGCCAGCTTGTGTTGAGCGGCGTCATGACGAGAGCCGACGCCGCGACAGAGCGCGTGGTGTCGATCACCGCCATGATGACCGAAATCGACAATGCAACCATAGCCGCCAGCCGAAAGATGAAACGCAACATCCAACGCTCTCCCCGGGATTAGCTCCCGTCTGCCCCGCAACCGACATAGAGCGTGCGCAACTGCCACGCAATCGCGACACGCGATTTTGAGGTTAGACTGTTCTTGCCGGTTTGCGCCGGTTGACCCGCCAGATGGCGAAGATTCCGCCGGCGATTGCGCCGACGATCAGGCCTGCGAGGCCGATAAAGGCGGCGAAGAACCCGCAGGCACCTTCGAAGCAGCTCATATGGGTGGCGTCGGCGATCAGCGACCCGGCGAAAAATCCGGCGCAGGCGCCGATGGCGCCGCCAAGGATGATGCCGAGCAGCGCGGCAACGAGCGAGACCAGGAGCGGCGGGCGTTCGGTCTCGGGATTGGCATAGACGGTCTCGGCGCCGGCGCCGTGCCGCAGGAGATAGATGCAGAGCAGGCCGATGCCGATCTCGGCGGTCGCGAAGCCTAGCGCTTCGGCCGAGAAGACGAAGTCTGGCACCAGAAGCGTATAGGCCTCGCGCACGATGAGCCACAGGATGATGACGACCTGCCAGATGGTGTAATGACGCGGGAAACGCGCCGACCGGTTGAAGGCAAGACCGAGCAGGTAAAGCCCCCACAGGATCGTGACGACGCTGCCGGCGAGACCGCCATAGATCAGGAAGAACACGCTTTGCGGCAGGTTGAAGTCGCCGATCAGCCGCCAGCTCGAGATCAGGCCATAGGCCGATAGACCCATGACGATGACCAGCCACGCCACCGGGATAAGGGAGAGCCCGCTGTCCGGCCGGCCCGCGGGTTCCTTGTCGATCGATGCCATGTCAGGACAGTGCCCCTCGCAAAGCCCAGGCAATTCCAGAAAAGGCGCGTGGCGGTTTTCCGTCCGGAACTGCACAGAAAACAAACATTTCAGGCAGTCGACAGGCCGCCGGGACCGAAGTCAAGCGCGGCAAGCGGCGCGACCCGGCCTGTGCACATCATTCGAACGCCGCCCTCTGGTGAAAGCGCCTTCCAGCCATCCACGGCAAAAGCCTTTGTACAGTCATTATGGCTTGGCATTCGCTTTAGGATCGACTAGATGAGCCCCGCGCCTGTTTTGGCTAGACGGCTAGAGGTGCTGGGAAAGGGTTGCCCGCCGGTTGAAGGCACCCCAAATAGTCCGTCGAGGACTTCCCGAGGGAGCTGCATCTCCCCAACCCGCGCGGCGAAACCGGCCAGCGCGAGATGCAAGGACGGAGAGGTGGCCGAGTGGTTGAAGGCGCACGCCTGGAAAGTGTGTTTACGGGAAACCGTAACGCGGGTTCGAATCCCGCTCTCTCCGCCAGC